>CAYRUW010000036.1:0-10394 GCA_964427465.1 uncultured Diaminobutyricimonas sp. | reverse complement strand
CCCTCGATGCGGGCGATGCGGCCGTCGGGCGCGAGGTCGGCGGCGTCGACGCCGTCGAGCACGGTCCGGTCGCCGTCCCGCATCGCCCAGCCCCAGCGGAGCGCGCCACCGTTCGTGTCGACCGCGCTCGTGAGCTCGATCGGTGCGGCACTCGGTTCGGCCGGCGCAGCGATCGTGCTCATCGCCGGCCGCGACCCGTTGCCGAGCCCGGCCTTCTTCGTCGCGATCGGCGTGCTGGCGTGTGGCACAGCACTGATCGCCGCACTGATCCCCGCGATCGTGGCATCGCACCGGGATCCGCTGCGCGAACTTCGCGTGCCCTGAGCCTGGATCGATCGACCAGACCACGGACCGAACACGCGTGTTTCCGGCCCGCGCGCTAGCCTTTCGCGATGATTCCAAGAATCCCCGACACGATCAGGTAGGCGGAGAAACCGGCCACCCCGATCCAGAGCAGCACCCTGCCGGCACCGAACGGGCCGAAGCCCGACATGCCCGAGGAGGCAGTGCGCGCACGATCATCCGCCCGGTCGCCGCTCGCCGCATCCCTCGCCATCGGCGAACCTACTTCACGAGCGGGAACAGGATCGTCTCGCGGATGCCGAGGCCCGTGATCGCCATCAGCAGCCGGTCGATGCCCATTCCCATTCCGCCGGAAGGCGGCATGCCGTGTTCGAGGGCGCGCAGGAACTCCTCGTCGAGGCGCATCGCCTCCTCGTCGCCCCGCGCCGCCTGACGCGCCTGCTCGGCGAACCGCTCGCGCTGGATGACCGGGTCGACGAGTTCGGAATATGCGGTGGCGAGCTCGAAGCCGCGCACATACAGATCCCACTTCTCGACCACGCGCGGCTTCGACCGGTGCTCGCGCACGAGCGGCGAAGTGTCGACCGGAAAGTCCATCACGAATGTGGGCCGTTCGAGCGAATCCTGCACGAAGTGCTCCCAGAGCGCCTCGACGAGCTTGCCGTGCGTCGGCAGCTTCACCTCAAGACCGGCGGATGCGGCCAGCCGCTGCAACTCGCCGACGCCCGTTTCGGGCGTGATCGCGGTGCCGGCCGCTTCGGACAACGACTCGTACATCGTGATGCGTTCCCAGTCGCCTCCGAGGTCGAATTCGGTGCCGTCCGCCCACGTCACCACGTGGCTCCCGGCCACGGCGAACGCCGCGTTCTGCACGAGTTCTTGAGTGAGCTCGGCCATCTGCTCGTAATCGCCATACGCCTGATATGCCTCGAGCATCGCGAACTCGGGCGAATGGGTCGAATCCGCGCCCTCGTTGCGGAAATTGCGGTTGATTTCGAACACCCGCTCGATCCCGCCGACAATCGCCCGCTTCAAGAACAACTCCGGCGCGATGCGCAAGAACAGCTCGGTGTCGAACGCATTCGAGTGGGTCACGAACGGACGAGCGGCGGCACCACCGTGCACGGTCTGCAGCATCGGCGTCTCGACCTCGAGGAACCCGTGTGCGGCGAAAGTCGAACGCAGCGACGAGTTGACCGTCGCACGCGCCCGCACCGTGCGTCGCGCCTGCTCGCGCGCGATCAGGTCGAGATAGCGCTGTCGCACCCGAGTCTCCTCAGAGAGCTCGGTGTGGAGGTTCGGCAGCGGCAACAGTGCCTTCGACGCGATGCGCCACTCTTTCACGAGGATCGACAACTCGCCCCGGCGGCTCGTGACCACCTCGCCGGAGACGAACAAGTGATCGCCCAGGTCGACGAGGTCCTTCCACCGCTCAAGCGACTCGTCGCCCACCTCGGCGAGCGAAACCATCGCCTGGATGCGATCGCCGTCCCCCGCCTGCAGCGCCGCGAAACACAGCTTGCCGGTGTTCCTCAAGTGCACGATGCGCCCCGCGAGCGCCACGTGCTCGCCGGTTCTCGCATCCGGTTCCAGGTCGCCGAAGCGCGCGCGCACGGAACCGATCGCGTCGTCGATCGGCAACGAGACCGGGTATGCCTCGATGCCGGCGGCGAGCATCCGCTCGCGCTTGGCAAGACGCACCGCCTTCTGCTCGCTGATCTCCGAGTCAGTGCTCTCGGATGCGGTCAGCTCGGTCTCGCTCATTTCTCTCCCGTCAGCCGAGGCCACAACCATGCTAGCCAGCCGCGCATCCGCCCCTGCGCGCGGATCGCGAGGGCCAAGCGGATGCCGAAGTCAGACCAGCCGGACCGGGGCATTGTCGATCAGGCGGACCCCGCCGACCCGGGCAGCGACCAGCGCGAGCGCCTCGCCCCGGAATCCTCCGGAGACCGGCTCGAACGACTCCGGGTCGACAAGAGTGAAATAGTCAGGGGCGACGAGCGCTTCGCGCTCGAGAACCGAACGTGCCGCCGCATGGGCCGCCTCGACTCCGTCGGCACCCGACGAAGCCGCTGCCTGCAGCGCCGCAGGCAGCGCGAGCGCAGCGCGCCGCTCATCCGCCGAAAGGAAGCGGTTCCGGCTCGACAAGGCCAGGCCATCGTCGGCACGTACGGTTTCGACCAGCTCGACCTCGACCGGAAAGTCGAGTTCGCGCACCATCCGGCGCACCAGGAACGCCTGCTGGGCGTCCTTGCGGCCGAAAGTCACCACATCCGGCTGCACGATGTTGAGCAGCTTCGACACCACGGTCAGCACACCGTCGAAGTGGCCAGGCCTCGACGCCCCCTCCAAGACTTCACCCGCGCGACCCGCAGTCACCCGGGTCTGAATCTCGCCCTGCGGATACATCTCGTCCACCGCGGGTGCGAACACGAACTGAACCCCGTGATCCGAAAGACGGTCCGCATCCGAGTCGAGGGTGCGCGGATAGCGCTCGAGGTCTTGCGGATCGCCGAACTGCAGCGGGTTCACGAACACCGAAACCACGACCGTCTCGCACAGATGTGCAGCCCGTTCGACCAGCGCCAGATGCCCCTCGTGCAGCGCACCCATGGTCGGCACGAGTGCCACCTGCCGTCCGGCAACCGCCGCCCGGATGCCGGCGATCGACTCGATGACGACGGGACGGGTCACGGCGAACGCCTCCAAATCGTGTGGCCGGGAAGGCCAACCAGAATGCTACCGACCACAACCGCGCCGCTTGCAGCAATCGTGCATGCCGCCGGGCATCCGGCACGACCGCGCAAGTGCGTCATGCGGGCGGCAGTGGATCTCCGGCGAGCCCCGCGAGCGCATTCTCGACCGACGAACGCACGAGCGGCCCGAGCACCCTTCCCGGTTCTGCCACGTCGATTCCGGAAAGCAGGCCCATCGCTTGCGACACGATGGCCGTCGAAAAGCTCGTTGCGGTCGAGACCGCCTCCGCCCACGCCGGCCGGTGCTCCTCGGGCACGATGATCGGCTCGGCCCCCATCTCGACCACGAGAGCCTGGCCGATCGGCAGGACCGGGGCGGCCGCAGTCACCGCGCAAAAGCTCTCACGCAACCGCACCAGATCCACGCTCGTACCCGTGAACGACATCGCCGGATGGATCGCGAGCGGGATCGCACCCGCCGTCGCCGCGGGCGCGAGCACCGACGCCCCGAAACCCGGCGCGGTGTGCACGACTAACTGACCCGGCTGCCACGCACCCGTGCTCGCCAGGCCTGAAACCAGAGACGCGAGTTCTGCTTCGGGCACGGCAAGCACCACGAGCTCACTGCGCTCGACCACCTCAGGCACCGGGAGCACCGGCACTTGCGGAAGCAACGCATCCGCCCGGTCCCGGCTGGATTGCGACACCGCCGAGATCCCGGTGAGCAAGTGGCCCGCATTCGCGAGCGCCGACCCCAGCACCGGACCCACCTTGCCGGCGCCGACGATCCCGACCCCGAGCCTGCCCGAGCGCGCGGTCAAGCGGTGGACTCCCCGGAACGCCAGCGATGTGAGCGGTCGTTGCGGGCCGACTCGACCGCGGCCTGCGCGAGCCGCTCGAACAAGCCGATCGCAATTGCGCGATCCACCGCACCGAGCCGTGCCGTGATCGGGCCGGCAACCGTGTGCGCGTGCACGCTGGCGAGGTCGAGCGCCCGCAACAGCGGACCCTGCCGCACCGAGACGCTCTGCATGCGGGGTTGCGGCACGATCACGAGCTCGCGCCAGATCGCACCCCTGCGCAGCACCACGGCATCCGGGATCAGTGCGAAACCGTTGCGCCGCCAGCTGAACCAGCGCAAGGCAGCCGCACGACGCGGAGAGTTCGTGAAAGAGTCCTCGCCACCCTTCGACACGAGTCCCTCGCGCAGCAACTGCTCGTGATCGATTCCGGGCAGGATCAGGGCGAGCACGCGCAGCACGTCGTCGATGTCGCCGACCGGCAGGATGACCGAACGCTGTTCCTGCTGATTGGCGCTTCCCGACCTGGACGCCCGGTTCACTTTGATCTGCCACCAGCCGGCCGGTCGCCAAAGGATCGACTGGCTCACTTGCACCGAGTGGATACGACCCGGCGGCAAAGTGTCGTTGGTCGTCGAGAGCAGGCCGAATCCCACCCGCACGCCGTCCGGGGTGTCGGCGATCGAATAGCGCAACGACTTGGTGAACCTGGAGACCAGGAAAGCGCCGAGCGCGATCAGGCCGGGGAAGAACCCGAACAGTATGAGCGGCTGGCCGCTCGTCCAAGCGACCACCACGACCACGATCGCCAGCGCGAGAAACACCACCATGGTCTCGCTCAGCAGAATCGAGCCCGCAAGACGACCAGGGTGCAAGTGCACGACCGAATGTGCGCGCACTTCGCGCTCGTCCAGCTCGGGGGCGAGAAGCTCGGACACTCGGCGTTCGATGAGACTGCCCCGGCCGGTTGCGCCCCGTGCCGCCTCTTGGGCCTCGGCTCGCGCACCGGAAGCCAGTCGCAGCACCTCGCGGCGCAAGTCGTCGGCCTGTCGGCTTGCCAGGTACGCCAATTGCACGTTCGCGTCGTGCCCCGCTTGCGTGACCTCCAGTTTCGCCGCGCCGAAGATCCGGGCGAACAGCGGGCGGCTCAGGTTGATGCCCTGGATTCGGTCGAGCCGCGCCTTGCGATTAGTCCGGAACACGATCCCGCTCCGCACCTCGACCACCTCTTCGGTGATCCGGAAAGAGTGGAACCGCCAAGACAAGAAGAAACCGCCGATAAGAAGCGCCACGAACGCCAGCACGACGATGCTCGCGAGACCGATCAGGTTCTGCTCGATCAAGAATTCGATCGGGTCGCCCTCCTCCGGACCATAACCGGGTGTGTGGAAGAACAGCTGGAACAGCCGCTCTCGCATGTTCGCGATCACCACGCCGATGATCGCGACCAAGGCGATACCACCCCGCAGCAACGGCGTCGCCGGATGCAGCCGATGCCATTCGCCGTCGGCCAGACCGGTCACCGGCACGTTGCCCTCGGCCCCGCGTTCGCCGCCCGGTCTCGCAGCGGCGGAGGTCACTTCCGCGGGCTCGACAGTGTCGCGCTCCGGCTGCTGTTCGCTCACAGTCCCGCCCGGCGGGTCTCTGCAAGAGCGACCAGATGGTCGCGCAGCTGTTCCGCCTCGCCCTCCGGGAGACCGGGGATGACCACGCCCGTGCTCGCCGCAGCGGTCACGAACTTGATTTCGCTGAGCCCGAGCATCCGGTCGATGGGCCCCCGGTTGATGTCGATTAATTGCATTCGCCCATACGGCACGGCGACGATGCGGCGGAACATGATCCCGCGCTGGAACACGAGATCGTCTTCACGCAACCGATAGCCGATAGCACGCACGCGCCGGGGAGTCAGCGCGAGCACGACGATGAACACGGCGCCGACCGCCACCGGCGGAAGCCAAGCGACAGGGACGCCCGTGGCGATCAACCAGACGGAGGCGGCACCCGTCGCGACAATGCCGAAGATCAGGGTGCCGACCATGTCGACGACGATGTACTTCGGCGAGACCCGGCGCCACTCGGTTCCGGTCAGCTCGATCGTACTCAATTGACCCCTTCTCTCAGGCCGGCGTGGTGTCGGCCGGCCCGTGCTTGTCGTCATCGTCCTCGGGTGGGACGGTGCACATCCGCTCGGCGACGAGTCCGCCGATCAGCAGAACGGCGGCACCTACGGTCGTAGCGACCGCCATGAGCACAGAGCCTACTCCCGGCACGACCGACCGCGAGAGCAAATAGATGACGATGCCAAGGGCGCCACCGGCCAGTAGCGCTGCAGTGAGCGATGAGGCCTTCGCCAGCACTACGACCCGGGTCGCGTAGAACGGGTCGACCTTTGCCGGCATCCGGTCGCGCACCGCGCGACGCACCGGCACTGCGGCGAGCACCACGAGGACCCCCAAGACGCCGAGCACGAGAGCGAGCGAGTACGGCGGGATGATCACCGGCTGCCCGGAGGCGGCGAGTCCCGCGTCGAGGAAACCGCCGGCGACCGCGCCGATGACGACGAACAACACGATCGTCGAGCCGCGTGTCTGCTTCATCCGCTCGCCTCCAGTGCTGCCAGCAGCGCGTCCACGCGTCCCCGGCCCGGAAGCACGGCATCCGGATCGACCTCCAGCCACGGCTCGAGCACGAAGCGGCGCTCGAAAGCACGCGGATGAGGCAGCGTGAGCCGCTCGGTTCGCGAGAATACGCCCTCGACCGAGACGATGTCGATGTCGAGCGTCCGGTCGCCCCATACCTCGTCGCGCACGCGCCCGAACTCGGCTTCGATCCGGTTGATCGCGGTCAGCAGATCGTCGGGCTCGAGCCGGGTCTGGATGAGGGCAACCGCGTTGAGATACCTCGGGGCTGTCTCGTCCGGGCCGTGCGGCTTGAGCGCGACCGTCTCGGCCAGCCCGGATACCCGTTCCACCCGGACGCCCGGCACGGCGTCGATCGCCTCGATCGCGGCTTCGATCGTGGCCGGGCGATCGCCCAGGTTGCTGCCGAGCGAGAGCACCGCTCTCCGCTCCGGGGCCGGTTGCATCGTCACGGGCGGGCCCGCACGATCGTCACCGCGACATCGTCGAACGGCACTGTTATCGGGGCTTCGGGCTTGTGCACGGTCACCTCGACGCGCTCGACCACCTCGAATGCGAGTGCGAGCCGCGCGATCCGTTCGGCGAGAGTCTCGATCAGGTCGACCGGATCGTGTTCGATCGCCGCAACCACTTGCTCGGCGAGCTCCCCGTAGTGCACGGTCCGCGAAAGTGCGTCATGGGTCGCCGCGGGGGACATGTCGAGCCAGAGCGTCAAGTCGACGACGAACATCTGCCCGTCGCGGCGTTCGTGTTCGAACACGCCGTGGCGGCCGTTCGCGCGCAGCCCCGTGATCGTCAATCGGTCGCCGCTCATGCGCTCGCCCCTCGCTGCCACGATGCGACGACGTCGAGTGCGAGCCTCGTGCTGGGCACGTCGTGCACTCGCACGCCCCAGACCCCCGCTTGCGCTGCAAGAGCGCTAATCACGGCAGTGGGAGCGTCGCGCTCCGCCATGGGAGGTTTCTGCGCTTCCGAGGCGGAGGTCGAACGAGCGGAAGCGAGCAGCTCGCCGATGAAACGCTTGCGGCTCGCGCCGATCAGTAGCGGGAAGCCGAGCGACGCGAGCGTATCGAGGCGGGCCAGCAACCGCCAGTTGTGCTCACCCGTCTTGGCGAAGCCAAGGCCCGGGTCCAAGACGATGTTCTCCTGCGGCACGCCGCTCACCAGCATTTGCGCAACCCGGGTCTTGAGCTCGGCGCGCACCTCGGCCACGACATCCTGGTAGTCGGCTTGCTGATCCATGGTCGCGCTGTGCCCGCGCCAATGCGAAACGACATAGCGCACACCGGTCTGGGCGATCGCACGGTACATCTCCGGGTCGGCCAGTCCGCCGGAGACGTCATTGACGAAGCTTGCGCCCGCCGCCGCGGCCGCGATCGCGGTCGACGAGTTCATCGTGTCGACGCTCACGACCACGCCACGCTTTGCGAGTTCGGCGATCACCGGCAGCACTCGCTCCTGCTCGATCTCGACGGGCACGCGTTGCGCGCCCGGCCGAGTGGACTCGCCGCCGACATCGACTATGTGCGCACCTTGCGCGACAAGTTCCAGGCCGCGCGCCACCGCGTCTTCCGGCAGATTCCACCGGCCGCCGTCGCTGAACGAGTCCGGGGTGACGTTGAGCACGGCCATGATCCTGGTCGGCTCAGCCATCGCCGGGCGCACCGCCGATCAAGCTCATCAGCTCGGCACGCGCCGCTGGGTCGGAGAGCTTGCCCCGGCTCGCGACGGTGACGGTAGAGCTGCCCGACTGCCGTTCTCCTCGTGCGGTCACGCACTGGTGCACGGCATCGAGCACCACGAGCACACCCTGGGGGTGCAGCCCGGTCACGAGCGTTTCCGCGATCTGCTCGGTGAGCTGTTCTTGCACTTGAGGGCGGGCCGCGAGCGTGGCTACGACCCGGGGCAGACGGCCTAGACCCACGACGCTCTCGCCGGGCAGATAGGCAAGGTGTGCCACACCTGTGAACGGTAACAGGTGATGCTCGCACATCGAACGGAACTCGACTCCGCGCAGCAGAACCACCTCGCCCGGATGCTCCACCGGCATCTTCTCGGTCAGGAACTGAAGCGGATCGACCCCGATTCCCGCGAAGAACTCGCGATACGCCTCGGCGACGCGCTCAGGCGTGGACTCGAGACCGGGACGCGCAGGGTCTTCGCCGATCGCGCTCAGGATCTCGGCGATCGCCGCCTCGATGCGTGCCGTGTCGATCGCCACGGCCTACGCCGTTGCGATGCCGGGAGACTTGCGCGGCTTCGGGCTGCGGCGCGGCTTGTCGGACGGCTCCGAATCCACCCCGCCATCGACGGCCCCCTGGTCGATGGGCGCCTTCGCCGGGATCTTCACCGGTGGCAGATCAGAGATCGGGCGCTTATCGCTCGACAGCCACTGCGGACGCTCGGGCAGCTTGCGCACATCTTTGAAGATCTCGGCGAGCTGGTTGTGGTCGAGCGTCTCGCGCTCGAGCAACGCCGTCGCAAGGTTGTCGAGGATGTCGCGGTTCTCGGTGAGCACCTGATACGCCTCGTCGTGGGCCTGTTCGATGAGCTTGCGAACCTCGAGGTCGACCCGCTCGGCGATCGACTCGGAGTAGTCGCGCTGATGCCCCATGTCGCGGCCCAGAAACACCTCGCCGCTGCCTTGGCCGAGCTTCACGGCCCCGACATTCGCGCTCATGCCGTACTCGGTGACCATCTTGCGTGCCGTTGCGGTCGCCTTCTCGATGTCGTTCGAAGCGCCCGTGGTCGGGTCGTGGAACACGATCTCTTCGGCGACCCGGCCGCCCATCGCATACGTGAGCTGGTCGAGCAGTTCGTTGCGCGTGACCGAATACTTGTCTTCGAGCGGCAGCACCATGGTGTAGCCGAGAGCCCGGCCGCGCGGCAGGATCGTGATCTTGGTCACAGGATCGGTGTGCCGCATCGCTGCAGCCGCGAGCGCGTGACCGCCCTCGTGGTACGCCGTGATCAGCTTCTCCTGGTCTTTCATCACCCGAGTGCGCCGCTGCGGTCCGGCCATCACACGGTCGACCGCCTCGTCGAGCGCCCGGTTGTCGATCAACTGCTCGTTGCCGCGCGCCGTGAGCAGCGCAGCCTCGTTGAGCACGTTCGCGAGGTCCGCGCCCGTGAAGCCGGGGGTCTTGCGGGCGAGCACGTCGAGGTCGACGCCGTTGGCCATCGGCTTGCCTTTGGCGTGCACCTCGAGGATCCGTTTGCGGCCTGCGAGGTCGGGCGCATCCACTGCGATCTGCCGGTCGAACCGGCCGGGGCGCAGCAGGGCGGGGTCGAGGATGTCGGGCCGGTTCGTCGCAGCGATCAAGATCACGTTGGTCTTGACGTCGAAACCGTCCATTTCGACCAGCAACTGGTTGAGGGTTTGCTCACGTTCGTCATGCCCACCGCCCATGCCGGCACCACGATGACGTCCTACCGCGTCAATCTCATCGATAAAGACAATACAAGGCGCGTGCTTTTTGGCTTGGTCAAACAAATCACGCACGCGAGACGCACCAACCCCAACAAACATTTCCACAAAGTCAGAGCCTGAAATACTAAAGAACGGCACACCCGCTTCTCCAGCGACGGCTTTAGCCAGGATGGTTTTGCCTGTACCTGGAGGGCCAACGAGCAACACGCCTTTGGGGATACGTCCGCCGAGGCGCGTGAATTTTTTGGGATCTTTAAGGAACTCGATAATCTCTTCGAGCTCTTCTTTGGCTTCTTCGACGCCCGCGACATCTTTGAATGTCACTTTCGATTCGTTTTCATTCATAAGTTTGGCGCGGCTTTTGCCAAACGACATAGCCTTGCCGCCGCCAATCTGAAGCTGCCTCATAAAGAATATAAAGATGAACAGAAAGATCAAAACCGGCAGCGAGTGAATGAGCATTTCTTTCCACCACGCCATTTGTTCCGGCGGCTCATAGTTCACGCGCACGCCATTATCGCTGAGT
>CAYRUW010000035.1:0-10439 GCA_964427465.1 uncultured Diaminobutyricimonas sp. | reverse complement strand
GGCGATGTCGGCGCTCGCCACGGAACTGGCACGCCGCCTCGCGGCAGTCCAACCCGAACTCGACCACGAGTTCGAGGCGAACGCAGCAGCCTTCACGGCCGGGCTCGCCGAACTCGACGCTCGACTCGATGCGCTTGCCCGCGAGCATTCGGGCGAGGGCGTCTTGATGACCGAGCCGGTGCCCTACTACCTACTGGCAGCGGCCGGACTTGAGAACCGCACTCCGCCGGAGTTCACCGAGGCGGTCGAGGAGGGGTCGGATGTCGCTCCGCGCGTGCTGGCCGAGACGCTCGATGTGCTCGACGACTCCGGCATCGCGCTCGTCGTGCTCAATGAGCAGACCGCTGGCGCGGAGACCGAGCAGGTGCGCATTGCGGCCGAGAAGGCGTCAGTGCCGGTGATCAGCGTCGTCGAGACCTTGCCGGAGGGCGAAGACTACTTGTCTTGGATGCGCGGCAACATCGACATGCTTGCGGCGGCACTGTCCGGCTGACGCCAGACCCCGAGGACCGGACGCGGACGCGGGACGCCCGACGCTTGACCCCCGACGGCGGGCTCCCGACGCCGATGTCGACGCTGGCGGATGTGGACGCGGACGTCGCAAGGTTGCGTTGCCGCAGTCGGGCTCGTCGCGTGCGCCGGTCGCAGCCGTGCCCGGCGAACGCGTACGCTGAATGCGATGGGCGATCAGGAGTTTCGCATCCGACGGGCGCGCACGAGCGATGTCGCCCGTATCCAGCGGCTCATCGAACCGCTCGTGCACGAACGCATTCTGCTCGGCAAAGACTTGGTCGTGTTGTACGAGTCGGTGCAGGAGTTCCGGGTCGCGGAAGCGCCCGACGGGGCGATCATCGGATGCGGCGCGCTGCACGTCATGTGGGAGGACCTGGGCGAGGTGCGAACCCTAGCGGTCGAGCCCAAGTGGTTGCGTCGCGGCGTCGGGCACGCCCTGCTCGAGGCGATCGAGGCGGATGCGGTCGAACTCGGCTTGTCCCGGCTGTTCTGCCTGACCTTCGAGGTCGATTTCTTCACTTCGCACGGCTTCGCGCCGATCAGCGAGAGCATCGTCGATCCCGAGGTGTACGCGGAACTCGTGCTGTCTCCCGACGAGGGCGTGGCCGAGTTCCTGGACCTGGCCAGGGTCAAACCGAACACGCTCGGCAACACCCGGATGCTCAAGCAGCTCGACTGATTGTGAGGATGGCGTCTGCAGCCTGATCGTGGTGGGCTGTGGTCGGCGACTCCGAGGTGACCCGTCGACTGACTGGACAGATAGCAGCGGGGTTTTGGATGCCTTGCGGGCGTTCCTCGCTTCGCGGGCGGACTTCCTGCACGCCTGGCCGGCCTGGTTCGGCGGCTCTGGCGCCGTGGTCTTGGCGCCGCGCCGTCGGCTCGACCCGCTTCCGGCGTTGCGGAGACCTAGCCTTGACGCATGTCGTCGTTCCGCACGCCGGTGGGGCCTCAGCCTGCCCACGTGTACTGGCGGCGCCGGCTCGTGGTCGGGCTGGGGCTCGTCGCGGTGATCCTCGTGGTGGTGTTGATCTTCGTCCGCCCGGGGGCGGGCGATCCGAGCAGCGCGTCGACGAACGGACCCGGGCCGACCGACACGGCCACCCCGGCCGCGCCGGCGGAGGAAGCGGTGGAATGCTCGACCGCCGACATCCGAATCGAAGCCGTCACCGACGACAACTCGTACCAGTCCGGCGAGATGCCGCTGCTGTCGATGGCGATCACCAACACAGGTTCGCAGCCGTGCCGGATGCAGGTCGGCACGGATGTGCAGGAGTACCGGATCACGAGCGGATCGGATTTCATCTGGACGAGCCTGCACTGCCAGGAACCGCCTCAAGCACGTGAAACCACGATCGAGCCGGGGGAGACTCTCACGAACGAACCGTTCCCGTGGGACCGCACTCGCTCGTCCGAGACCACGTGCGACGCAGAGCGCAAGCAGGTCATCGCCGGGGGCGCCACCTACCGGCTCAAGGTCATCGTCGGCGACTTCGAATCCGCCGAGCGCCCGTTCCTGCTGTACTGAGCCGTCGCGCTAGAAGTCCGGCACTGCCGGGTCCCGGGACTCGGCGGCGGCCGGATGCGGCGCCGTTGAGAATGCGACCTGGATCGCTTGCCCGATGCTTTCGGTCGTGTCGTCGAGCACGGTGCTGTAGCCGAGCCGGTCGGCTTCGGAGATGCGCTGGCGCATCGAAGCGGCGGCGCGGATGCCACCGGCGAGGCTCACTTCGCCGACCGCGGCGAGGGTCGGCGGCAGGGCCTTGTCTTGGAATGCGCTCGCGATTGCGAGGGCGATCGCGAAGTCCGCTCCGGGTTCGCTGAGCCGGATGCCGCCCACGGTCGAGACGTATACGTCGCACGCGGAGAGCCGCATCCCGGCACGGCGTTCGAGAACCGCCAGCAGCATCGCGACTCGCGCGGAGTCGACCCCGCTGACGACCCGGCGCGGCTGCGGCGCCGGCGTGCTGACCACCAGGGCCTGCACTTCTACGGGCAGGGCGCGCCGGCCTTCCACGGTGACTGTTACGCAGGTTCCGCTCACCGGCGCGACGTTACGTGAGAGAAACAGCCCGCTCGGGTCGGGCACTTCGGCGATGCCTTCGCCGGTCATCTCGAAACAGCCCACTTCGTCGGTCGGACCGAACCGGTTTTTCATCGCCCGCACGAACCTCAGGCTCGACTGCCGGTCGCCGTCGAAGGTGCAGACCACGTCGACGAGATGCTCGAGCAGCCGCGGGCCGGCGATCGTGCCGTCTTTGGTCACGTGGCCGACGAGCAGAACCGGAAGGTCGCGCTCTTTGGCCACATGAATGAGCGTCGCCGCCACTTCGCGCACCTGGCTGGGTCCGCCCGCGAGGCCGTCGGTGAGGCTCGACGAGACCGTCTGCACCGAGTCGACGATCACCAGCCGTGGGTCGACCGCGTCGATCTGGCCGAGGATGGTCGCCAGGTCGGTCTCGGACGCGAGATAGAGCGTGTCGCTTGCCGCGCCGATGCGTTCGGCGCGCATCCGCACCTGGGATGCCGACTCTTCCGCGCTCACGTACAACACGCGATCCCCGGTCGAAGCCGCGTGCGATGCAACCGCCAGCAGCAGCGTGGACTTGCCCACCCCGGGCTCACCGGAGAGCAGGATCGCCGCGCCGGGCACGATGCCGCCGCCGAGCACCCGGTCGAACTCGCCGATTCCGCTCGGCACGTGGGCGTGAGCTTCGGTGGTCAGCTGCGTGATCGGCCGCGCGCCGTTGTTCTCGCCCACACGTGCCGAGGCGATCGTACGGCCGGCGGGTGCATTTGTCTCGGCCACGGTGCCCCAGGCCTGGCACTGGCCGCATCGTCCAGCCCATTTGATGGTCGCCCAGCCGCATTCGCTGCAACGAAAGCTCGTCTGTGGGCGTGCCATGCCGCCAGCATATGCGTGACCGACGTCACGGCTGTCGGCAGGCGCGCGCATGTGGAAGCGGCGGCGAGCGTGGGCGGCAGATCGAGGGCAGCAGGTCCGGTGTTTCGATTCGCGTCGAACAGAAGGTCAAGCGTGGGTAACGAATTGGCATCCGCACTGTCTGCTGCTCACAGGTTCGCCTATGGTGGGGCAACGGCCCGTGTTGACGCGGTCCCCCAACAAGCGAGACGCCCCGCACAACGGCGTGCGAGGGCGTTTCGTCCTTCGTTCGCTGCCGACAAGGGCGCCGGATGCGCGTGACCAGCGGCTGCGCCGGTGCATTACACTTGCTCGCGGTGGCGTGTCCGAGCGGCCGAAGGTGCAACTCTCGAAAAGTTGTGTGGGTTTACGCCCACCGTGGGTTCAAATCCCACCGCCACCGCCAAGTGAAGTTTGAGGACGTCCGGTATCCCCAAAGCGAGGGGGACTTGCTCTTGTCCCGGGGCTACGGCAGGGCATAGTCTGAGAGGGTTCGGGCTGACGGCCTTATTCGGGTTTTGGCTGGCCTGCCCGCGCGGGTGCTCGCCGGACCCCTAGACGGTGGGCACCCGCCATTCTCCGGTCGCCGCACCGACTGCGCGATTTCTGCACTTATTCTCGCCAGCGCACGGCGCTGACGGCGAGCCAGCCGACGATTGCGAACCCGCCGATCAGGAACAAGCCGAGCCCGATGAGGGCGAGCGCGCCGGGTGCGACAGTGGTGAGCAACGCGCCCGCGACGAGCGCGAGTGCGCCCACCACGATCAGCGTGCCCGCGAACGGATTCGTCTTGGCCGGTGCCGGCACGATCGTCTTCTGCGTCATGTTGCCGAGAGTAGACCTCGGACGGCAGGCCTGGAAGCCTTCACGCCCAACAGGCGATTGAGCTTGGAACCTCTGCCCTCCGTGCGGTACAGCGGTAGGCTGGGCATTGGTGCGTGCCGGTCGGGCGGGGTCGGCAACCCCGACCTGATCGCCTCGATTCAAGAGGTAGTGGACGACTCCGTTGGCGGCCGGGTCATGCGATCTGGAGCATGGCGTTCGTGGGCAGCAGGCATCTCGCGGCGTTGCTCGGCACCCGACGGCGGCCGGATCGCGCGAAAGGCGTGCGCTCCGGGCGCTTCCGTGCCGCGCCGCCAGGCGCAAAATGCCCGCCTTGACGCCCGGTCTGCGGCATCCTTGCTGTTGTTCCGCGAAATCTTGTCAACCCGGAACCGGGGGGTAGGCGTCGTACTTGTGTGAGCGCGATCGTGGGTGAACTCAACCGGGTGGACCTGGACGGGTTCGTCGCGACCGAATACCCGCGCGTGGTCGCCGCGGTGGGGCTCATCACGGGCGACCGAGAAGATGCGGCGGATGCCGTGCAAGACGCGATCCTCGGCTATCTGGCGAAACCGCCGACGAGGCAGATCGAGAACCTCGCGGCCTGGATCACCGTCGTCGCGAGCAACCGGGTGCGGGACCTGCAGCGGTCCCGTGGCGCGGAGACTCGCGCGATGGCAAGGCTGGGCGTGCCGGATGAGGGTGCGGATGCTGCGCTCGGCCTGCTCGACGTTGACATCGTCGCGGCGCTTGCCCGGCTTCCCGACCAGCAGAAGCACGTGTGCGTGCTGCACTACTTGCTCGACCAGTCGGTCGAGCAAGTGGCGGAGGGTCTGGGCGTGAGCCCGGGCACGGTCAAGACGCAACTGCACCGGGCGCGCAAAGCGCTCGCGGCGCGATTGAGAAGGGAGGACCAGGGTGGCTGAGATCGACGAGCTGCTGCGCGACGCGTTCGAGCGCGCCGCGCAGCCGGCAGATCCCACCGGTGTCGCCGACGCGATCCGCACCCGGCTCGACGCTGGCGAGACCGGCGCCACGGCATCCTCCTCGTCTGCGCCGGGCTGGGGCGGCGGGGCCGGCCGCTGGCTGGGCATCGGGGGAGCGGTCGTCGTCGCCGCTGTAGCGGGTGGCACGATCGGCGCTTCCGGGCTGCTCGGCGCACCGGTCGACGAGGTCGTCGTGGTCGGCCACACGACGGTGCTCGACGCCCAGGCACAGGCACTGTCGTGCCCTGGCGGTCCCGTGGTTCGTAACCTCGGTGCCGGCACGCGAGTGCTGGCGATGCAGCGCAACGAGGCATCCGATTACCTCGCCGTGCGCGACCCGAACGACTTCTCACGCACCATCTGGCTCTCGGTGGCGGATGTTGCGGTGGATGCCGGCCAGGCCGGTATCGACGACTTGCCGGTCGGCGAGAACTGCCCGGTCGCATCGGTGGTCACGCTCGAGCCCCAGAACGAACCCACGCAAGACCCGGTTGCGCCCACCACGCCCACCACCCCCGGCGGCGGGCAGCAGCCTGAACAGCCAGGCGATGTCACGCCACCGCAACTGGGCACTCCATCGGCGGAGCCGCAGACGTTCTACAACGACGGCACCACGACGATCACGGTCACCGCGACCGACGACGTCGGCGTTGCCGGCGTGCAACTCACGTGGTCGGGAGCGCACTCGGGCAGCGCCGCGATGACCGCGAGCGGCGGCGGCTGGCGGTTCGTCTACGACCCGCCCGACGACGCCTTCGGCCAGATCGAGTTCACCCTCGTCGCGCGGGACGCCGCCGGCAACCTGAGCACCATCAAGTCCGTGACCGTCGACCATCAATTCTTCGGGTGAGATCATGAACCTGCGTTTGTGGATGCCGCGTCTTGTCGTGGCCGTGACGGTGCTCGCGGTGGCGGCCGGGGCTGCCGCGATCGGCACCCTGTTCGCCGCGCACGACCGGGCCGAAGTCCTCTCCGGCAGCGTCCGGGTGCCGGTGCTCGCTCCGGTCGCTTCAGGCGAGGAGCAGCCCCCGGCCGACCTCGACGGCGACGCCGGAACCGTGGACGTCAGCGAGGCGGTGGCCGAGCGCGAGGTGCGGCTGCCCGGAGCGCCGGGGGAAGTCGACCCCGGCCTGATGAACATCATCGACGAACTCGCCGATGCCGCCGACCCGGCATTCGAACTCATTGTGCTCGATTCGGATGCGGAAGATGCGACCTCGGGCGCGGACGACGACCCGTGCGCGCCGCGCGACGGCGAAGCCGCGGAGGACTGCCCGGACGGCCTGCACACCACGGTGCTCCCGATCACCGGCCTCACCGACTTCCGCGCGGGTGGGCAGGTCTACCCGCCGACGCGCGAAGAGTTCCTCGAACACGGCAACCGGCTGGGCGGCTCGATCTGGTGCGACGGACTGGTCGCCGGCGAGGGCGAGGCCCCGTTCGGGCTCGTGGCGACGGCCCCCGGCAACTTCACGTTGCGGTACTGGCCGACCGAGCGTCCTGACGAAGTGCAAGTCATGGACGACATCGTCACGAGCGATGCCGACCGGGAGGCATTCGTCGCGGCCGTGGCGGCGGGCGATTCGCCCGACCTGGTCAACTCGTGCGCGGTGATCGGCGGCCTGGAACCGGGCACGGCGTACACCGCGACCCTCACCGGCGTGGACATCTACGATCGGATATCCGCTCCGCACACCTTCTACTTCCACTCCGACGGCGCCCCCACTCGCCCGGGTGCGCAGATCGTCACGATCGGCGAGAACCTGGTATTCGTCTCCGGATTGCACCCGGTCGGCCAGACCGTGTAGACACGCGTCTACCTGACCGGAACGGATGCCACGCCGACGTGCGAGCCAGTGAGCGGTGCCCGACAGCTTTCGCCGCTCACAGACGTCGAGGCGTCGGTGGACGCCGAGACCCTCGCGGCCGCGAACTTCCGCGGCGACCTCGTTCGCAAGCGCGTGCAGACGTTCAAGCTCCCCGAGGGCTCCACGGCGCTCGTGTGCGTGCGCTGGTTCGACGACTCGGCCGGGTCGAGCTGGGAGCGCGAGCAAGCCGTTTTCGAGTCGTCCGCGGTGCTGCAGAATCCCGACCGCATCCTGCCGGTCGTGCAGGTGACGCGCATCCACAACGAACTCGGCGACGCGCTCTCGCACTTGACCTTCAGTCTCGCCACCGCAGAGGGCACGCCTTGCGGTTACCCGATCCGGTGGATCCAGCAGCACAGCGAACTCGAACTGCCGTTCGAAGTGTGCGGTCGGGCGGCGTTCGCCGGTGGCGGCGTGACTACCGAGGCAGACCGGATCTGGGATGTCGGTTTCGCGGGCGACCTGGTCTTCACGGCGAAGTCGACGCTCGACGACGGTCAGGAACAGACCATGTCGTATCTGCTGCCCGCACCGGACGCCGCCGCTTGCCGAGGCGTGTGCGAACTGCCCGAGACCGATTGGTTCTCGATCGCGCTCGGACGCGCCGATGTCGCCTCGGGACTGTGCGGTTCAGCGTTCGGCTCCGATTGCACGGTGCCGACCGAGGCCGCCATCATCGGCGCCGTGCAGGTCTCGCTCAGCTGGAACCAGGGCTCGAGCAACGGTCTGTCCGCGTGGAACATCACCCCGACCGTCGACGTCGCACCCGAATACGAGCAGCCGGATGCACCGCGACTCGACCTCGACGAGGAGTGGCGGTTCTCGTCGCCGGTCTCGGGCAGGCCGAATGTGACCGCGACGTACCGGTTGCACGTGGACCGGCCGGTGGATTACACGCTGCGGCTGACCACCTCGCCCGGAACCGCCGCTCCGGCCTGCGGAATCGACGGTGTGCTCGAGGTCTCGGGGTCGACCGGCGGCACGAGCGAGGTGAGCATCCCGGGAGTCTGCATCGGCGAGAACTATCAAGCCGAGGTCGAACTCGTCGACGAGGCCGGGCATCGCGCGTTGTGGGGCTCGCGCGACCGCGACACCTGGTGGGGTGCGAACGCTCACGTGTTCACGCCTTCGCTCGACGCCACGGTGAGCTACAGCTTGCATGCACAAGGGTTCACCCACTCCGCGATCGAGCAGGCCCGGATCCTCGTGGGTGCGAACGGCGTGGACCTCACGCGTACGCTCGACTACTGCGATGTCGACGGGGTGATCCAGACCACGGGTACCTTCCCGGCGCACCTGGCTGCGGTCAGCGATGTGGTGCTCGTCATCGACATGCAGAACTCCGGCAACTGGACTCCCGACAATTGCGGTCGCAACCTCGACGGGGAGCCCACAAAGTCGGTGATCGTGCAAGTCGGCATCGAGCAGCTCATGAGCAGCGAGGGGGTCGTGATAGACGCTCCCGATGTGTTCCGCGCGCGGCTCACCTTGCACGCCACCGCCTCCGGCTAGCCTGCACGTTCAGCGCGGCCAGGGCGGGCACCAGGCTCAGCGCTGGCAGTGCGGGCACCAGGTGACTTCGCGTTCCTGGCCGGCGCGCGCACCGAGCCGGCCGTGCTCGAGCCGGGTCCCGCACCGGCGGCAGGGTTCGCCGGCCCGGCCGTAAACCCACAGCCGCTGGCCGGGCCGGAGATCGCCGGTCGTGGAGCGCGCCGTGCGGTCTTTGTTGGCCCACAGCATCCGCCTGGCGGTTTCGGCCAGCAAGGCGAGATCCCCGGCAGCGCGCACGTCGCGCGTGGGCAGCAACCCGCGCACGAAGCACAATTCGTTGGCATAGACATTGCCGAGGCCGGCGAGGTTCCGCTGGTCGAGAAGCGCCGCGAAAACCGGCACTTCGCCCGTGGCGCCGAGCCTGCTCGCCGCGGCCTCGGCATCCCAGTCGGGACCGAGCACGTCGGGCCCGAGGTGCCCGACCGCCCGCTGTTCATCGGCCGTCGGAATGACCTCGAGCGAACCGAGCTGGAAACCGGCCGATTGCACTTCACCGGCTTCGAGCACGACGCGTGCCTGGTGCGCCGGACGGCGCCATCTCTCGCCCGTCCGGAACAGCAGCCAGACGCCCTCCATCTTCAGGTGGCTGTGCAGCGAGAACCCGCCCACCCGATGGAACAAGTGCTTGCCCCGCGGGACGGCCGAGTGCACGAGCTCCCCGGCGAGGTCGACGGTCGCGAATCGGGGCACGCGGATGTCGCAGCGCGTGAGCCTTCGGCCCGCGAGGGCACTGTGCTGCCGTTTCGCGGTCAGGTATACGGTGTCACCCTCGGGCATGTCGTCGGCAACCTCGACTAGCGCAGCCTGAGCCCTTGCGGCGTCGGCACGAAACCCGCGTGCTGCAGTGCGGCACCGATTCTCGTGCCCACTGCGAAAACGCCGTCGATCTTCTCCACCCGCAAACGGCCGCCGCTGGCGCGCACAGTCCGCACGAGCGAGACGGCCGCTGCCTCGATCGAAGCTTCATCGTCCGGGTCCACGAAGCCCAGTATCGTCTTGCCACCGCGCTCGACATACAACGCGAGCGTCCCGTCGACGATGACGACGAGCGCGCCGGCCTTGCGACCGGGCCGATGTCCCGCCTTCTCGTCATCGCGCTTCGGCCACGCGAGCGCCGCGCCGTAGGGGTTGGCGGGGTCGGTCGCGGCGAGCGTGACCGCGTGCGGTTGGTCGTTCTCATTCCGGTCTTCGGCGAACACTCGCAAACGGTCTACTGTCGCGGGCGTGGCGAACTGTGCCGCGCCGAGGCCGGCCACGAAGTAGCCGCGTCTCGTGCGACCGGTCTCCTCGAGCGAGCTGAGCACCTTGTATGCGGTCGCGAAGCCGCCCGCCACTTGCTCGGCGACGACGGCACCGCGCGTGACGACGCCGTGCCGCTCGAGCAATTGCTCCGCGAGCGCGGTCGCGCGTACCGTCGGCGTGGGCGCTGCCGGCGGCAGCAGGCTCCAGCGACCGCTCACGGTCGGCGGTGCGGTGGCGGCGAGGGATGCGGCCACGCGCGCCCGCATCCGCCCGGGGCGTCCGCGGCCGGAAGCACGCGGCCTCGCGGTCGTCGCGCCGAGCCGGGTGCGCAGCGGGGCGAGCGTGTCGTTGGTGACCAGCCCGGCCCACGCGAGGTCCCACAACGCGTTCGCCAGGTCCTTGTCGTCCACCGGTTGCGCGACCGAGAGGCTCGTGGCGAGTTGCCGGAAAAAGTAGGCCCCGACGCCCGCGAGCGCGTCGACGATCCTTCCGTGCAACTCGCTCTGTCCGAGGAGTTCTTGTTGCTCAGGGCCGGCC
>CAYRUW010000034.1:0-10461 GCA_964427465.1 uncultured Diaminobutyricimonas sp. | reverse complement strand
ACCCAGTTGTCTGGACCATGAAAGCGATGGTAGTACAGCCAGTTGATGTACGTCCAGTAACGTATGCTGAACAGAACTCGGCTAAATGGAGTCGGCGTCTTGGCGGCCACCAGCATGATCTCCAGTCGGGAGTTCTCGTCGACGGGGACATAGAACTCATAGCTCGTCCACGTATGCCAGACCACTCGTAGGAGACCGGGAAGGCGGATACCCACCTGCCGCGCCCCTCTGCGACTGCCGCGCAGGAGCGGCTTGCGCTTGTACGGCCACCTACCTACCCGCTCGTAGGTGTCGCTCCACGTCACATCCTGCAGCTCTCGGACGAGCCAGCCGTCGTCGGTCGTCTTCAGCTCGAACTTCGTCCACGCGGGGAAGGCCCGGAACCGCGACCACGTGGAGTTCCTATGAAGATAACGTGCGTGGCCTTCGTCGATGCCCGCTTCTGCGGCAAGTCTCCAGTTGCCGGGCCGGATGTTTGCGATCGCCTTGATCGTGGTCGATGGATCAAGGATCTCGTCGGGAACGTCTGCAGTCAGGGCTGGGGCCTTTCCGTCACCGAAGTAGACCCAGATCAGGCCGGCCCGCACTTCCACCTTGTATGCCTTGACCGACACACTCGCCTTTCCGCACAAGGGTGAATCGGGGCGATCTGTGAGTATTGTGACCAGATTGCCGTCGGTCAGGTCGTAGGTCCAGCCATGATACGGGCAGGTAATGGTTTCTGGCGCGTGACTAATTCCAAGGGAGAGAGGAATTCCGCGGTGCGCGCATCGATTCGCAAGCGCGTAAACCCTGCGCGCCGAGCGAACGAGCACAATCTTCTCACCACAGATCTCTAGCGCCATGGGCTTCTTACCGAGTTTGCGGGCGACCGCCACCGGGTACCAGTGGTTGCGCAAGCCGAGCGTTGCGCTCAGATAGTTCGTGTAGGCGCTGCTCACCCACTCCTTACTAGCTGACTGTGGTGCTTCCATCATAATCCGTCCTCGTATTCGTTAGCGCCTTTGTATGGCATCCTTGGGTCTCGAACCGGTGGCGCCCTAAGTCGACCGCGCACCAACAAGATCGCGGACGTGCTGAACGCCGTCGAGATCCATCAGCTTGAGTAGGCCCCGATTGATTCTATTGGCAATAGAAGGCCCTTCGTAGACGAGGGCGGTGAGCAGTTCGACCATCGACGCGCCTGCAAGCAACAACTCATAGGCATCGCGACCCGTGAAGACGCCCCCGAGGGCTTTGATCGCTACATCGTCGCCAACGATGCCTCGCACCCATTCCACATTTGCGAGTGTTTCGCCGTAGACTGCTCGCCCACTAAGATTCCCCCGCCCCAGGGCGAGGCGCGGTTCATCTCTCGTCCGCGAACCCGGGACGAGCAGCCCGTCGACCCTGTGCTCGACACTCAGCTCGATCAGCCGTTGTCTCGCCTTCCGCTCGTCTTCGTCGGTAAAGTTCCGGACCTTCACGAACAACGGCTTCCTTTTGATCTCGTTCACCGCGATCATGAGCTCGTCGAACACGTCGGGCTCGAGGAAGTTCCACTCGTCGTACCGCTCATTTGGGCATAGCAGCAGAAGTTCGACCGCATCAGCCCTGTCTTGGACGAGCTGCAGGATGTCGACGTACTCCTGAACCGTGAAGCCTTGGATGCTTGGGATCACCGCCATCGAGCGTGGCCTCTCGCGGAACCGGCGCAGGCGCTCCTCGGCGTAGCGGGAGCCCTTGCTCGGAAGCCCGACACAATTGATCAAGGACTCGATCTCTGGGTATCTCACCAGACGAGGTGCTGGGTTATCCGGTTCCACACCCTTGCGGATAGTTCCTGGTACGCAGTACCCGAACCCGAGACGCTCGAACGCGGCAAGCATCTCGACGTTCTTGTCGATACCAGCGCTCACGCCGATAACGTTCTTCAGTTCGATCCCGGCAACTGTGGTCGCCAGCCGTTCGTCCACCACCGCGCCACGCACCGGCGTCCGTGACCAGTACCATTCCTGGCATAGCCCGAGCTTGCCGAGGCCATGAGCGCGTTCTGCGCTCATTCCGAAGAGCGCAGGACGTAGGAGTGCCTTGTATGTGTTCCCCATGGCCTATCGCCCTCTCATGTCGTGAATGTCTTGCATCGCGTCGTCATTCATCAGCTCTCGCGTCTCGGGCAGGTTCCAGCACGCTACCTGGCGGCCGCTCCCTACGTCAAGAAGGGGGGGTGCTTCCGAAGCGCATCTATCGCTCCGTATCGGGCACCGCGCGACGAAAGGACAGCCATTGGCCGGCGATCCCGTCGTCGGTACCAAGTTGCGCGAGTTCGCTAGCGCGTCTCGTTGGACCGCAGGGTCCGGGACTGGTACGGATGCAAGCAGCTCAAGTGTGTACGGGTGAAGTGGAGCGGAGTAGATCTTTGCCACAGGGCCGGCCTCCATGACCCGACCACCGGCTAGAACGACGATCCTGTCGGCTATGTGCCGAACGACTGCCAAGTCATGCGAAATAAACAGGTAAGCGGTGCCGAACTCCTTCTGAAGCGTACGTAGAATATTGACGATCTGCCCACGGACAGACACATCGAGGGCCGAAGTGGGTTCGTCAGCGATAATGAGCTCGGGATTCAGTGCAAGTGCTCGCGCGATGCCGATCCGCTGCAACTGGCCGCCGCTGAACGAGTGTGGATAGCGATCCATCGCGTCGTTTGGCAGTCCGACTCGGGTCAAGAGTTCACTGACCGCGTCCGATGCCTCCGCCAGGGACTTGACTACGCCCTGAACGATCAAAGGCTCCGCGACGATCTGTCGCACTTTGAGGCGCGAGTTGACGCTGCCATAGGGATCCTGAAGAATCATCTGGACTTTTCGTCGCAAGGCGCGCAGGCTCGCGCCCTTGAGATTGCCGATGTCGGAGCCCGCAAACATGATCGAACCTGAAGATATGGGTGCTCTGCGAAGGATGGCTCGGCCGATGCTCGACTTCCCAGAGCCACTCTCGCCGACCAGAGCGAGAGTCTCTCCCCGCTCCACGTGCAGCGTCACGCCGTTCACGGCGGACGTTGTCTTCCCGCGCGCACGTGCTCGCTTCGTGCCAGACCGTCCATAGGTGACCGACAGGTCTTCGACCCGTAGCAGCTCGCCATGCTGAGCTCGGATGTCCTGGTCGAACGATGTATCAACCATGGGCACCCCAGCAAGCGACTGAGCCGTGCGACCCGATCTCCAGCAGCTCGGGCGGGCGCGCGGCGCACATGTCCAGCTCAACCGGGCACCGTGCAGCGAAGCTACATCCAGCCGGATGGTCTTTGGGGGCTGGAGGAACACCCGGGATCGTCGGCATGGCCGAGCTGACGCTGTCCAGGCGCGGCGTCGATCTTAGAAGCGCGGAACTATACGGGTGGACCGGGTGCGCGAACACTGACCGGACAAGTCCTGACTCTACGACCCGGCCCGCATACATGACAAGAATGCTTTCGCACAGTCCCGCGACAACACCGAGGTCATGCGTGACAAGTATGACTGCCATCTCGTCCTGATTGATCAGCTTGGCAATGAGCCGGAGAATCTGCGCCTGAACTGTCACGTCGAGCGCGGTCGTAGGTTCATCCAGCACGAGCAGTCGTGGACCGCTCGCAATTGCCATCGCGATCATCACCCGTTGTCTCATGCCTCCCGACAGCTCATGTGGGAGTGAGTTGGCAACGGACTCGGGAAGGTGCACGTCCGCGAGGAGCCCCTTCACGCGCCGGTCGGCATCCGCCCATCCGCTTCGGCCGTGGTAATAGAAGCATTCGGCTATCTGCTTGCCGACCGACATGGTCGGGTGCAGTGAGGCCAATGAGTCCTGGCGCACAAGTCCGATCTCGGAGCCCAACAGGCGGCGCAATCCCTGCGTGGAGCCGTTGTACCGCTCTGTGGTCACCTCAGCCCCGCGCCAGACGACCTGCCCGCCGACGACACGGCCGGGGAGAGCCAGCATGCCCAGGACGGCGTTCACGGTCACGCTCTTACCGGACCCGGACTCACCGACGATCGCTACCGTCTCACCGACGTCGACCTTGAATGAGATGTCGTGTATGACCGTGATGATGCCCTGGCGGGTGTAGTAGTCGACGCGAAGGTCGGATACCTCTAGGAGGCTGGCAGATGTCGTGGTCATCGCGTCGACTCCTTCACCCGTGTGGTGTGCCGGATCATCGCGCGGGCAATCTGCTTGTCCCGCTCGATCGGGTTCATCCGAACTTGAAGACCCGAGCCGACCATGTTCAGAGCGAGAACCGTCACCGCAATAGCAAGACCAGGAATGGTGACGAGCCACCAGGCCGACATCATGTAGTCCTTACCTTCCGAGACCATCAGACCCCATGAGACGTCAGGCGGCTGCACACCGAGACCGAGATATGACATCGTCGCCTCCGCCAGGACGATCCTCGCGAACTCCAGGAGCGCTAGAGTCGACAGCGGCGCCACGAGATTCGGCAGGATATGCACGGTCATGAGGCGTCCATGTCGGCATCCGCTCAAGATCGCCGCCTCGACATATCCTTCTTCGAGCGCACTCCGGACGAGCGTCCGCGAAAGTCGCGTGAAGACCATCCAGCTCGTCAAGGCAAAGACGACTATCAGGCTCGTCATGCTCGGACCGATGATGTATAGGACGAGCATTGCGAAGAGTAGACCCGGGAAGGTGACCAGGGCGTCCGACGTACGCATGATGAAGGCATCTACGCGTCCCCCGACATACGCCGCAGTCATGCCTGCCGCGACGCCGATACCTGCGGACAGGGCAACCGTCGCGAGCCCGACGACCAGTGAGACGCGCGATCCGTGCAGAACGCGCGTAAAGATGTCTCGTCCGAGGCTGTCCGTGCCGAGCAGATACTGACTGTTCCAGCCCTCGAACCCGATGGGGGGAAGGAGTCGGTCTGCGATCTCTTGATCAGTCGGCCCGTGCGGGGTGAGCCATGGGGCAAGGAGCCCGGCCAGTACGATGATCAGGAGAATGCCGACGCTCACATAGAGCTGGCGGTCCGAAGTCGTGATCCAGGAGGTCTTGACCGACTTCTTGGGTAGAGGATGTTGCTGCCGGCCGTCTGGGCTGGCTTCTGGCGCGATCTGGTGAACGCTCATTGCAGTTCCATCCGTGGATCGAGTTTCCGCTCAATGATATCGAAGACCATGTTGGTGACCAGCACGGCAGCAGCGACAAAGAGAACGGTTGCCTGGACAAGGGCGAAGTCCTGTCGTTCGATGGCCGTGAAGGCTAGGTTTCCCAGACCGTTCCATCCGAATACGACCTCGACGACAACCGTGTATCCCGCAAATGCTCGGATCATCTCCCAGCCAAAAAGGTTGACGAACGGTAGCGATGCAATCCGTAGGGCATGGTGCAAGGTGATGCGAGTTGCTGGGAGCCCTTTCGCGATTGCTGTTTGAACGTAAGCCCGGTTGAGTTCCTCGAGCATCGCGCCACGGACGACCATCGTGAGGCGTCCGATCGCGGGCAGCGCGAGCGTTATCGCTGGCAGCACAAGGTGCGCTATCCCGCCAGTACCTGATGTGGGAAGTGCTTTCAGCGCCACGGAGAAAATCAGGATCAGGACGAGCCCCAGCCAGAACTGAGGCACCGACAAGCCAACGAGCGATGCGGTGATGACCGTCTTGTCGACGAGTGATCCGGGCCGCTTGGCTGCGATGATGCCGAGGATTGGCGCCACGATCGCTGCGAGGCCGAGTCCACTGGCCATGAGGATGAGGGTCTGGGGCAGGTAGTCCAGCACGACTTCGATCGCCGGCCTGTTGAGCCAGAGTGAGTCGCCGAACTGCAGCCGGGCTACCTGCCCCAGATAGTCGATGAGCTGGATCCCAATGGGTCTGTCCAGCCCTAGAGATTCCCGGGCGTGCTGCCGTTGTTCAGCTGTTGCCTGGAACGGAAGCATCAACTTCACGGGGTCGCCGACTATGCGACTGAGCACGAACACCGTGAGCATCACGCTTATGAGCACGGCGATGCCGTGAAGCGCGCGTCTCAAAATGTATCCACGCATCAATCGCTCCCTATTCGACCGAACTTGAGAAGGGCGGCCCGAAGGTTACTTCAGTGCCATCTCGTGAACGAACAGCTTGGCATCGACTCGAGGTTCCCAGTCCAACCGTTCCGACATCCCGTAGAGGTCGTAGTTGTTCACGAGCCAGACAAAGTACGCGTTATCGTAGGCCATCTGTGTGATCTGAGCGTACAGATCACTGCGGTCATCCTCGTCAGTCGCAACGGTCGCCTGACGAATCAGATCTGTCATCCGCTCGTCATCGTTCGTGACGATTGCCGCATCAGTGGTATAGAACGTGTACATGTCACGGTCGGCATCCATGAGCTCGTTCGAGTTGCTGAAGTAGATGGCATCCGGCCGATCCGGCCCGAAGAGCGTATCCAAGTATGCGTTCCACTCGAGGATCTGGATGTCTACGTTCAGGCCAATGTTTCGCCAATAGCTCGCGACGGATTCGACGAGCTCGCGGTCCTTGAGCCATCGGCCCGACGCGCCGACCAGCTGGATCGTCTCCCCTTCGACGCCGGCTTCGGAGATCAGGTCCTTGGCCCGTTCAGGGTCGTACTGGTAGGCCGAAAGCTCGTCGTTGAAACCGAACCATGACGGACTCAGGCTTTGGCCGGCATCGACGACGGCGTAGTCCTTGAACAGCTCGGTAGCGATGGCGTCCTTGTCGACGGCAAGGTTGAGTGCCTCCCGAACCCGCACGTCCGACGCGATCCCGTCCATCGAGTTCAGGGTGACGATCGCGTGCTCGCCTCCGCGAACCTGTCCTAGTTGCGGAACTTGGTCTACATCATCGGGTGAGAGCTCGGTGATGAGGTCCGTCTCTCCGGACAGCAGACTCGCCAAGCGGGTGCCCGGGTCGGAAAGGAACCTGAACTCGACCGACTGGATCTGAGGATCAGTGCCCCAGTAGTTCGGGTTCTTGGTCAACGTGATCCTCGACCCATTCTCCCAGTTCTCGAACACGTACGGTCCGGTGCCGACGGGATTCGCAGCAAACTCGGGTTCGGTGGCCGCGACCGGGGGGACGATCTTGAGCCAGTACATCCTGGATGGAAGGAGTGGATCAGGACCGTCCGTGATGATGTCGACGGTGAGGTCACCGACCGCTTCAGCACCCGTGATGGTGGCGAAGTACGGGATCTGCTCTGAGTTGAACGCGGGATCGATGACGCGTTCGATGGATTTCACCACTGCTGTTGCGTCAAGTGGTTCCCCGTTGGTGAACTCAATATCCGGTCGCAGCTCGAATCGCCACGTATCAGTGCCCTGTAGCTCCGGTTCGCCGTCCGCAAGGCCGGGTATCAACTCGCCTTCGGTGTCGCGCGACATTAATGTCTCATAGATGTTGTCGCTGACCGCACGCTCGCCGCCATCGTCCTTCAGGTGCGGGTCGAGCGTTGTGGGTTCAGCCCCGATCGAGATGACGATGGAGTCTGATGTCCCGTCCGCCGAGTTGCTGCCTTGGTCCGCGGAGCTCGTCGTGGAGCAACTCGCGATCGCGAGCACGATTGCTACCGGTGCGATTGAGCCGACTCGTGTGCGCTTCATTCGCCCTCCTCGGTTAATTGTCGACTGTAATTGGAAAATATCCTTGCCTCGGCTTGTGGTTCGCTCGAGGCGTTTGATGGGTCGTGTCTGGGATACGTCAGCGTCAGGTACTCACGCACCTTCGCGGTACGGGAGCAGAGACGTCCGGAGTTTCGGGATGGTGTCGTGCGAAGTTGTTTCGCCGTGCCCGAGGGCGGAGAGCGAGATTGGCCGAGATATCGGCGACCGGCTACGCGTAAGACGGAACGGTCGACCCAGATCGCTACGATGGGCGTCGAGCGTTCTCGCGTTCAGATCCGGCGGGCGCTCTTACACTTGCCGCGCAGGGCTCCACGGTCGACGGCCATTAGCCGAGACCGTGCAGCGGAAGGAGCGGGCCAAACCGTCGCGATCGACAGTCATCTTGCACCCCTTCCCTACTACGGCACCCTATGTGCCGCTCACGGGCACGCTAGCACCCGCTGCTGCGCGGTAGCAATAGTCTCGGCGAATCTCGACTGCCCGCGCACGTGAGTCTCTCGTCACGCACAGACCGCTGGGCGAGGTGTCTATCCCCATGGTCTATGCCCATGCCTGCGAGATGGTCTGGCGGCTCGCAGGGCTCGGTCGGCTACCTCCCGCTCCCAGCCCCAGGAACGCCCCCAACTCCTCGAGCTGCTCGGGGCGGGCCGGCAGGTAGTCGGTCAGCCGTCGCGAGCGGACGACCACCGCGCACCACATCCCCCGCGACACCGCCACGTTGATGCGGTTGCGGGAGAGCAGGAACTCCATGCCACGCGGCACGTCCTCGGTCGACGACGCGGCCATCGACATGATGACGACCGGCGCCCCCTTCCCTTGGAACCGGTCGACCGTCCCGACCTGCACCCCGGTCACGCCGGCGGCGTCGAGGGCGCGCTGGATCGTCCAGACCTGCGCGTTGTACGCGGCGACCACCAGGACGTCCTTGGGCTCGAGCGGCCGATCAACCGGGGTGCCGCTCGTACCGCCGCGCGGGTCACACCAGCGCCGTCCGATGAGATCCCGCACCTGGCGGACGACCTCGTCGGCCTCCTCCGGCGATGCGACGGAGTTCCTTGCGTGCTCGACCTGCACCACCCGGATACCCGGCACGACGCCGGCGAGTGACCGCTCGGCCGTAGCGGGGACGCTCGACAGCCGGTCGGCGTACGCCAGGTGGGAGACCACCGCGCACAGCGCCGGGTGCATCCGCCACGTGTGCGCCAGGAAGTAGCCCAGCTCGGTGGGGAGGGTGTCGTGGCCGTCCGCGAGCCAGCCGAGCGCGGACCGGTCGACGGGTTCGGGATGCCGACCCTGGCTCACCTGAGGCAGCCGCTGCGGGTCGCCGAGCAGCAGCAGGTTTCGCGCCGCGCCGGAGACCGCGATCGTGTTGGCAAGACTGAACTGACCCGCCTCGTCGATCGCCAGCACGTCGTACCGCTCCGGCGGGATCCGGGCCGCGTTAACCAAGTCCCACGCCGTACCGCCCACCACGTACCCGCCGTCCTGCCGCGCGAAGAACTGCCCGAACGGGTCCTTCCCGCCGGACAGGACCTGCCACGGTCGGACCTCCTGGGCTGCCGCGCCCACCGCCGGCTTCTTGCCGATCTGCTCCGGCGGCACACCGGCCTCGGAAACCGCCGTCAGCATGTTCTCCACGACGGCGTGCGACTGGGCGACCACCCCGACCCGCCACCCGCGCTCCACCAATCTGGCGATTACGTAGGACCCGGTGTACATCTTGCCCGTCCCGGGAGGACCTTGGACGGCGAGGTAGGAGTCGTCGAGGTCGAGCAGCGCCGTGGTGAGAGCATCGACGTACGCGGTGGCGCCACCGGCGACCGTGCGTAGGGGGCCTCCGCTGCGGGTGCGGGGGGCGATGCGACGGAGCAGATCGAGCGCCGGCTGGTCGGGCAGATGCGGCTGCGTGGGCGAGGCCTGGAGCTCGGCGAGCGCGTCCTGCGCCACCTGCCGGATCGCCGCGCGCAGGGGGCCGGTGGTCGGCCCGGGGGCGGGTGCCAGCGCCATCGGCAGGACGTCGTGTAGGCAGCCGTGCCGGGGGAGTGCCTCGTCGACGACGATCACGTCGAGGTCGGGTGAGCCTTCGGTACCCGCGGTCACCTCGACGACGACCGCGCCGGCCAGCCATCCCCGGATGCCGTTCGACGACGTGCGCGCACACTCGGGGACCGGGCTGTCGTAGAGGGCCACCGCGGATGCCCCGGGTCGCAGGTCACTGCCCGGCTCCAGGCGCCCGATCATCCGCAGGCGACGTCGCGCGGTCTGCTTGCCCGGCGGGACGCGCCAGTCCTGGAGCACCTCGACGGCGTCGGGCTCGGAGACCAGCGTGCCGCGGGCGTCGGACCAGTCGGAAGGTTCGTTCAGCAGCCGGTCGTAGTGCGCCCACCAGAACGGCTTCTCCTCACGCCAGTGGTAGCCGAGCGCGGCGCTGAGCATCGCCACGGCCTGCTCATCGGACGTCCGGTCTCCGCTCTCGCCGGCGAAGGCGAGCAGCGCCTCGCCCAGAGCGTCGTGCTCTGGTGACTCCCCGACCTGCCCGGACTCGTCCGGCTCGGCGAGATCCGGGGTCTCGATCCGGCCGCCATCCCCGGCCGCGTCGCCCACCTGGGCCAGCAGCCAGTCCCGCAACCGCAACGTCGAGAGGCAGTCGTACTCGTTGTACTCCGCGATGCGCGCCAACCGCTCCTGCCACTGGGCCCGCCGGCGTCGCGAAGGGCGCAGGCTTCCGCGTACTCGATGATCGAGTCGCCCGCCGTCGTGACGTCACCCTCCCGGTGGCCGGGCATGTACAGCGGCTTGAACCGCACCGGGTTTCGTAGAGGCTCTCAACCCACGGAGGATGAGAGTCATGG
>CAYRUW010000033.1:0-10788 GCA_964427465.1 uncultured Diaminobutyricimonas sp. | reverse complement strand
ACCACGGCGGAAATATCGCAGTCCATCGCGACCGGAACGCCCAGGGAACGCGCCACCCCGATCAGGTGCGCGTGACGCGACCCCGACAGCACGACGAGTCCGCGAGCGCCGATCAGCAGCGGTGCGAGCGCGGGCACCGGCCGCTCTGCCACGAGAATCGATCGTTCGACGTTTGCCACTTGTGCATGCGGACGCACGAAGACGAGAGCTCCGGCAGCATCCCCCACCACTTCGATCGCCGCAGGCAGATGCGCCCCGTACGCCATCACGGTCTCGTGCAGGTACACCGAATTGGTCGCCGCCCGGCCGTTCGGCTCGTCCTGGGCGATAGCGACCGAACGCAGCACCTCCGCGTCGACACTGCCGATCCCCCGAATCGCGGGCAGCTCGGCGACCGGTTCCACGCGTGGCAGGGCCTGCGACTGCAGCAAGTGCACTTCGTCTTGTGCCACGGCCCACTCGATGAGGTCGTCGCCCAGTTCGTCGAAGACTCGGCGCGCGAGCCGCGCGACCGCAATCGCGTGCGGTGCCGGCAACACCTTGCCCAGCGACTCGGGAACCGCCGGCGAGTCCGGGTCGACCAGGCCGTGCAGCCCGTCGACGAGCCCTGCGAGCATGGGACCCGGGTGCCCGGCGACCGCCGAGATCTCCACTCCCGAATCGGTCACCCTTGCCGTCCCGCCGCTCGTGGGCACGAGCTCGGGCTGGATCAGGACGCCCAGCCGCAACTGGTCTATCGGCACGCCCAGCCCCTCCGCGCGCTCGACGGCCTCTACCGAGAACACCGAGGACCAGCATGAGCGGATCGCACCCGACAGCTCGTCGGGTTGCACCTCGGCCACGGATGCGAACGCACCCGACCACTTCATGTCGTCCTCGAGCGGACTCGACGAGCGCACGATGAGCGAACCGTCGAGCCCGGAAGCCAGTGCTGCGAGCTCGGACTCCAGCTCGCCGTCCACGGGCGCGCCGAACACTGCGCGCCGGGCCCGGCCGCTGTTCCCATCGGCGATCGCGCGACTCCCGGCCTCCAGCGCAGCAGCGGCGACGCTCACCGGCACCACCCAGCCCGGCAGCACCGGAAGGCCCGCCCGCCGGGCCGACGCGAGGCGTGCAGCCTTCGCGCCGACCACAGCGGCATCGAGCGCCTCTGGCGCATCGAGAGTCAGGACGGTCCCTGCCAAGTCGCTCGCCTCACTCACCCGACACTGATGATCTCGTTCGACTTGTAGGTCGACAGCAGCTCGTGTCCGTCGTCCGTGACCAGCAGCATCTCCTCGAGCCGGACGCCGAACTCGTGGTTCTTGCCGTGCTGGGTTTCGAGCGCGAAGACCATGCCCGGCTCGATGACCTCGGGGTGGTCCAGCGACCAGATGCGCGAGATGACCGGACGATCGTACTGGGCCAGTCCCAGCCCGTGACCCCACAGGTTCGCCGCGGCCTGGTCCTCCTCCTCGTATCCCCAGATCTCTTTAGCCGAAGGCCACTTGCTCGCGATGTCGGCCGTGGTCACGCCCGGCTTGACTGTGTCGATCGCATCCCAGAGCCACTTGTGCGCCAGGTCGTAGTACTTGTTCATCTCCTCGGTGGGAGTACCGCCCACGCAATAGGTGCGGTACACGCACGACTTGAAGCCGTTCCAGGTCAGCGCAGCGAGGTCGATGATCACGAGCTCACCGGGGCGGATGCGGCGATCAGAGAAGTTGCGCCAGTTCGGCCAGGCGTTCGGCCCGGACGAGACGATCACATCCTCCACGTCTTCCATGCCGGGGATGCTGTAGAGGTACTCGAACCCGAACGCGGCGACCTCGTTCTCGGTCATCCCAGGCTTGAGGAACTGGGTGAACTCGTAGTGCAGCGAATCGCAGATCGAGCCGACGATGCGCGAGGCCTTCTGCTCATCCGGGCTCTTGATCGCGCGGGCCTCCATCATCGGGGTCATTCCGTCGGTCCACTGCACACCACGGCGCTCGAACTCGCGGAGCATGTTGATGTCGATGAAATCCAGGCCGAGCGGCATGTCCGAGACGCCGGCATCCTCCATGTCGCCGACCAGGGCATCCACGAACTTCTGGACCTGCTGCGACGAAGCCGGTCCGGCGGCGCCCTTGATCCAGGCGTAGGAGTGCCGGATGTTCTGCTTGGGAATCCACGGGTTGTGCACCGCGAGGTGGATGCCGATGTCTCCCTGCTCGTAGACGATCGGCTCTTTGCCCTCGACGAGCATGACGTAGCGCAGGCCAGGCTTGAGCCGGTTCCATCCGGGCGTGTACGTCGACGAGACATACCGCATGTTCTCGTCGTACATGAGAAGCATCGCCCCTAGCCCATGGCGTCGCATCGCCTCGCGGGCACGGGTCAAGCGCCATTCGCGCACGGCAGCCCAGTTGATGCCCTCTTTCCAGTCGCTGCTGAGCCCCCCGAAAGCTTCCTTCACGGCAATTCCCTACTTTCTCTTGTTCACCAGGTTTTCCGACGACGCGAGGTCATCGAGCGGTCACGGGGTAATCCGGTTGCTGACCAGACAGCACCTTGATCACTTGAGTCACCGCTTTGCGCTGCGATTCCTGCAGCGAATCCTCGGAGTAGTACGCCATGTGCGGCGTGGCGATGAGACCGGGAACGCGGCCGATCGCCTCGACATCGAGCGGCTCCGACTCGAACACGTCGAGGGCGGCCGCGGCGAGTTTTCCTTCGCGCAGGGCTGCGACGACATCGTCGAGCACGACCAGGCCGCCGCGTGAGGTGTTCACGAGGATCGCGCCTGTGCGCATGGCAGCGATCCGTCGCGCGTCGATCATGCCGCGGGTCTGCTCGGTGAGCGGCGCATGCATCGAGACGATGTCGGCGGCTTGCAGCAGTTCGTCGAGTTCCACGAGCTCGGTGCCGGGCTCCGCGGATTTCAGGAACGGGTCGCTCACGAGCAGCCGGCAGCCGAGCGGCCGCAAGTAGGAGGCGAGGGCCCTTCCGATCCGGCCGAATCCGACGAGCCCAACGGTCAGGGTGCTGAACCTGGATATGGGCCGCAGCCCGTCCAGGCCCCAGCCTCCGCCCATCACTTTCTCGTGGGCGGGCACGAGGCGCCGGTGCGCTGCGAGCAGCATCGCGAGAGTCTGCGTGGCGACCTCTTCGACGCTGTAGTCGGGAACGTTGGTGACCACCACGCCGCGCTGCTCGGCCGCGGCGATGTCGACGTTGTCGACTCCGATGCCGTAGCGAGCGACGATCTTGCAGTTGGGCACGGCGTCCAGCAGTCGGCCATCGATGGGCATGTACGTGTTCAGGAGCGCGACCGCGTCCGCACCGAGCCTCGCCACGGATTCGAGAGTGCCGTCGGCCACGACCAGTCGGGCCCCGATCGCCTCAAGGGCCTCAGCCTCGAGGTCGGTCGAGGGGAAGACCTGGTCGGTCACCACCACGGTGGGGTGTTCGGTCATCTGATTCCATCCCGGGAGCCACGTTGCATCGTATATTGTGTAATGATCCGCTGCACACGTTATACGATGTAGCGATGGAAGTAAAGGAGCTGCAATGAAGCTGGCCCGAGTAGCCATCGGCGGCGACACGACGAGTGCGGTGCTGATCGACGACCACTGGGTTCGCATTGCGACTCTGCTTCCCGGCATCGACACCACAACCGGAGCCCTCGGGGCGCAGGACCGGCTTCGCGATGCCATCGCACAATTCCGGACCGAACAGCTCACGGAAGAGAATTCGGTACCGGCCGACGGTGCCGAACTCGCGCTACCGCTCGACGACACCCGCACCATCTGGGCGATCGGTCTCAACTACCGCGATCACGCCGAAGAGGCCAAAATGCCCCTGCCCGAGCGGCCTCTACTTTTCGGCAAAGGGGCGGGCGCGCTCACCGGACCATTCGCGCGCGTCGAACTGCCCACGTACCTGAGCGCCGAGTTCGACTACGAAGTGGAACTGGCCGTCGTCTTGGCAGCCGACGCCAAGAACGTCTCCGCCGAAGCAGCCTCGGGCGTCATCGGCGGCTACGCAGTGGCCGACGACCTGAGCACCCGAGACCTGCAATTGGGCGACGGGCAGTGGGTGCGCTCGAAGAGTTTCGACGGGTTCTGCCCCGTCGGCCCCTGGATCACGACGGCAGACGAAGCAGGCGACCCGCACGCGCTCGCCATCCGCTGCTGGGTCAACGGCGAACTCCGGCAGGACTCCCGCACCGACCAGCTCGTGTTCCGGATTCCGGAGATCGTGTCGTACTTGTCGCAATCCACGAGCCTGCGCGCCGGCGATATCATTCTCACCGGCACTCCCCCGGGAGTCGCCATGGGGCGAGACGACAAGCCGTGGCTCAAGGCAGGCGATGTCGTGCGGTGCGAGATCGAGGGGCTGGGTTCGATCGAGAACGAGCTCGTGCCGGCTTCGACGAGGCCGGTGCAATGGCGGGAGGGCAGGGCGCGTTGAGCAGGACTCGAACAATCGGTGGTGTATCGTGCGCGAGGACGAAGTGCGAAGGAGTGCAGCGGTGAGCGAAGGCTTTCCGTTCGGAGGCGACGGTCCGAGCGCACCATGGCGGCAGACCGCGCACGAGTATGCGCGCGAGACCCTTCGCAGGGCGATCTTGAGCGGCTCCCTCAAAGGAGGCAGCCGCCTGGTGCAGGCCGACATAGCCGCGAAATTGAGGGTCAGCACGACCCCGGTGCGCGAAGCGCTGCGGCAATTGGCCGCCGATGGCCTCGTCGTGTTCGACCCGCACGTCGGCGCGATTGTGCGTCGGCGCGATCAGTCGGAACTCATCGAGATCTACGACATCCTCGCCGCGCTGTCGCCGCTGGCAATGGAACGAGCAAGCCGTTTGATCGAGCAGAACCAGCTCGATGAGGCCCGGGCGCTCTTCGAGCGCATGAAAGAGCAGCACGACATCCCGGAGTGGGCGAAGCTCAACATCGAGTTCCACGCCATCATCGAGGGCGCCTCGCAGGCTCCTACCCTCGCGGCGATGCTCAAGAACATGCACGACGCCGCAGCCATTCACGTGATCCGGTCGCTGCAGGCCGACCCGAGCCGGATGACTTCGGGGAACCGCGAGCACGCCGAGATGCTCGACGCGCTCGAGCACGGTGACGGAAAGCGGGCGAGTGCTGTCATGCTCAAGCACGTCAACGCCACTCTGCAGCTCGTGCTCGCCACCTTCGCCGACGAGGACGAACGCGATCTCGAACTGGCCGATTGAGCCTGTTACGAGTTCACGCAGCGATCGGTTCGGGCGTGAACTGAATCTTGATCGCCGGGGCGCTACCCGCGCGAAGTTCGGCAAAGGATTCGACGGCCGCCTCGAGGGGCCTGGTCTCCACCCAGCTCGTGTCCATCGAGCCCGCAAGCGTTGCGGCGTCGCGGAAATCCTCGCGCGAGTAGGCGAACGAGCCGCGCACGCTGTGTTCGCCTCGCACGAGCTCGCGCGCGTCGAATCCAGGCTCGGCCGAGGCGTTGCCGATCCACACCGCCAATCCCAGCGGCGCCAAGTGCTCGACCGAGGAGCGATGGGTGGCCTCGGCGCCAACGGCGTCGACGATCACGTCGTAGGTTCCTTCGAGGCTCGCTGAGATCGTGGTGGCCCCGAGGCGTTCCGCGACCGCGAGCCGCTCCGCCGAGAGGTCCACGACGGTCACCTCCGCCACATCGCGAAGCGCAGCCGCCAGCACGCCGAGACCGATCGAGCCTGCGCCGATGATCGCCACCCTGCTGTCGGGTGCAGACTCGGCAAGGCGCCAGCCGCGAAGCGAAACCGCGAGCGGTTCGACCAGTGCCGCTGCGGTAGCGGACGTTCCTTGCGGGAGTTCCACGACGGCACTGCGCGGCACCGCGATGCGCGAGGTGAACGCGCCGGGAATGTGGATGCCGATGATGCTCCGGTTCGCGCAAAGCTGATCGTGCCCCGACCGGCACAAGTCGCACGCCTGGCAACTGAGCATCGGGTTCACGGCGACCCGCCTGCCCTCGAGCATGCCCCCGAACTCGTGGCCCATGACCAAGGGCGGAACTCGCAAGAAGCCCCCGTCGATCCCATGGATATCGCTGCCGCACACTCCCACGGCCTCGACGTCGATCACGACTTCGTCCGGCCCGGGCGAAGGCTCGGGAACGTCGACGAGTTCGACCACGCCGATGCGGGAGAACTCCAGTGCTTGCATCCGCCGCCTCCGATCGCGTTCTGCCTTGCATCATATACGAAGCATCGTGCAATGCGGTTCAGCTGGCTCGTTCCTCCTCCGCCTGGACGACGCGCTGCCCGACGACGGCGCTCACACCGTCGTGCCGCATCGAAACGCCGTAGAGGGCATCCGCGATCTCCATGGTCCGCTTCTGGTGGGTGATCACGATCAATTGCGAGGCTCTGCGCAAATCCTCGAAAATCGTCAGCAGCCGACCGAGGTTCGCGTCGTCGAGGGCCGCCTCGACCTCGTCCATGATGTAGAACGGGCTCGGCCGGGCCTTGAAGATCGCGATCAGCAACGCGACCGCGGCAAGCGACCGCTCTCCGCCGCTCAGCAGCGAAAGACGTTCGATCTTCTTTCCGGCCGGTTTGACTGTGACCTCGATACCAGTCGTGAGCAGATTCTCCGGGTCGGTCAGATGCAGACTGCCACTGCCCCCCGGGAACAAGATCGGGAACACCTCGTCGAAAGCCGACCGGGTGTCCTCGAAAGCCGCCTCGAAGATGTTCTGCATCTTCGCGTCGATCTCGTCGATGATCGTGAGCAAATCGCGTCGCGTGTTCGACAGATCCGTCAACTGATCGGTCAGGAACTTGTGCCGCTGTTCGAGCGCGGCGAACTCTTCGAGAGCGAGCGGATTCACCCGGCCGAGCTGGGCGAGCTTGCGCTCTGCGCTCGCCAGTCGCGCGCGCTGCTCATCGCGATCGTACGGGAGGCCGGAAGGCGAATCCTCGTGCGCTTCGTCCGGCAGCACCTCGGCATCATCCGGCGGCACGGGCACGTCGGGCCCGTACTCGGCGACCAAGACATCCTCGACCAGGCCGAGCTCGTCGCCCGCCCGCTCGAGCAGCGTCGAAAGGTGCAGTTTCCTCTCGTACAGCTGCATTTCGATGTCATGCACCCTGTCGCTCACCCCGGCCAGACGTTCGCGAAGCTCCGACTCGGTGCGCCGCGCCGCACTCAGTTCCTCGTTCTGTTGCGTGCGCGCTGACTCCGCCTCGGCGAGTTCGACTCGTGCCAGGGACACCGAGCGATCGACGGCGTCCAGCACCGCCGGCAGCGCCTCGACGACTGCACGCGCACTGCGCACCTGGCGCTCGCGCAGCACCACGAGCCGGGCTTGCTCCTGGGCGGCCGTGCGCTCGGCTTCGAGTTGCCGTTCGAGCTCCGCAGCCCGCCCCTGCTCAGAACGTAGACGCTCGCGCGCCGTCTCGAGCCGCACGCGCAACTCGAGCTCGGCCGAGCGAGCGTTCTCGAGCTCGGCGAGCAGAGCGTCGCGCTGCGACACATCCAAGATCGGCCTGGGCTCAGCGGCGTAGGCGTCGCGATCCGATTCGGCTTGCTCGACGGCCGCTTCGGCAGTACGCAAGCTCTCGGTCGTCGCAACGAGCGCCTGGCTCATCCGTTCCCACTCTGCTTGCGCGGCCTCCGCTCGCACGCGAAGCCGGCCGACGCGTTCACTGTGCTCGGCGAGCCTCGCATCGAACGACCGCAACCGTTCCAGCGCCGCAGTCGCATCGCGCTTCGCCTGGTCGAGTTCCGCGCGCTTCTCGGTCAGCGCGAGCTGCGAACGTTCCAGCCGTGTCGAAACCGTGGCGAGGCGCTCGGCCGCAGCATCGCGCTCGGCGACCAGCTCGAGCCGGCTTCGCTTGGCGCCGCTCCCGCCGCGCAGCACATACTCGGTGAGCACTTCGCCCGCGACCGTGATGATCGTGGGCACGATGTCGCTCGCATGAGGCAAATGCTGCCACGCCGCACGTGCGGTGCCGAGATCGTCGGCGATGTAAGTGTTCGCGAGCAAGCCGAGCACACCGCGTGGCGCTCGCACGACGCTGGTTGCGGCGCGGACCCCAGGAGCCGGTGGAGCATCGTGAGCTGCGGGCGGGTCATCCGTGCCGGCAACGACGATCTCGACCCGGCCGAGATCGGCCGACAACGCGTGCGCAAGAGCCTCGAGCGCGGCTTCGCGGTCATCGGCGAGCACGGCATCCGCGAGAGTTCCGAGCGCCGCGGCGATGGCCGACTCGAATCCGGGCTCGATCTGCACATGCTCCGCGACGAGGCCACGGACACCGCCGAGCCTGGCGGCGACGAGCGCCGTCGAGCCGTCCTTCTGGTCGAGCGCGAGCGTGAGCGCGGAATTGCGGGCCGCTAGCGCATCCCGCTCGCGTTCGAGGGCATGCAGGTCGTCGCGCAACTGCTCGAGCTCCGACTGCACCGCATTCACTCGCGCCTCGGCGGACTCGTATGCCTCACCGAACGACGCGCCGTCCGCATCCGGTTGCTCCGAATCCGCTTCGGCGGCGTCCAGTTCGGCTCGCGTCGAATCTCGCCGGGCCTCGGCTTGCACCAGCGCCGACTCCTGGCGTTCGCGTTCCTGCTCAGTCGCGGCAAGACGCGAACGTGCGACCTCGACCTGACTCGCCAGCCTGGCGAGCTCGAGATCGTGTTGCGAGACGAGCGCGCTCTGAGCGCTGATCTCCTCGTCGAGCGCATCCAGGCTCGCCTTGGCGGTCGCCGTCGACGCGGCTCCCCGCCCAAGCGCCTCCTCGGCGGCGAGCACATCCTCGGCGAGGCCCTCCGCGGCGGCGCGCGCCGAGGCCGCCATCTCGGCGGTGACCGTTGGCGTGAAACCGGGCGTACTCGACTGCTGCCCCAGCAAGGCCAGCCGCTGGTTGGCGAGAGTGAACAGCGAACGCAGCCGATCCTGCACTTGCTCGAGCGCGAAAGCGGTCTGCCGCGCACGGTCGACCGCGTCGCCGACCATCGCCTGCTCGATGCGGCCGATTCGCAAGCGCACCTGATCGAGCTGCTCGTGCAACACGATCCGCTCGCTCTTGCGCTCGTGCTCACTGCGCGAGAACTCCGCGAGGACCTTCCGCTGCTCGACGACCTCATCCGCGAGCAAGCGTGCTTTGGCATCCCGCACGATAGCCGCGATCGACTGCGCTTGCCTGGCGATCTCGGCCTGCTGCCCGAGCGGCTTGAGCTGCCGGCGAATCTCTCCCGCGAGATCGCTGAGCCGGGTGAGATTGGCCTGCATGGCCTCGAGCTTGCGCAGCGTCTTCTCTTTGCGGCGACGGTGTTTGAGGATTCCAGCGGCCTCCTCGATGAAGCCACGGCGATCATCCGGGCTCGCATGCAGCACCGCATCGAGCTGCCCCTGGCCGACGATCACGTGCATCTCGCGGCCGAGGCCGGAATCGCTCAGCAGTTCCTGCACGTCGAGCAGCCGGCAGGTCTCGCCGTTGATCGCGTACTCGCTGCCGCCGTTCCGGAACAGGGTGCGGCTGATCGTGACCTCGCTGTACTCGATCGGCAGCGCGCCATCCGAGTTGTCGATCGTGAGGATCACCTCGGCGCGACCGAGCGGGCCCTTGGTCGCCGTGCCGGCGAAGATCACGTCTTCCATCTTGCCGCCGCGAAGCGTTTTAGCGCCCTGCTCGCCCATGACCCACGCGAGCGCGTCCACAACGTTGCTCTTGCCCGAACCGTTGGGACCCACCACGCACGTGACGCCCGGCTCGAATGCGAAAGTGGTGGGCTGCGCGAAGGACTTGAACCCTTTGAGGGTCAGGCTCTTCAGATACACGTGCCCTCCCTCTCACCTCGCGGCCGCGACGCTGGATATAAGGTACCCGACCGCCGGGGCACTGCCGCGAGGGCCCCCGGGCGTCGCGAAAAGCGGCGCTCGCGGTCGCCTTGGCACGGCCGCGCGCCACGTCGCCCCTGTTGCAAAATCCCCGCTCTGCTCGCAGGTGCTATCGGGAACCGCGGGCCGGGCGGATTCGCTGGCAGTGCGGGCAGAAGTGCGAGCTGCGGTTCATGAACTGTGCGCGGTGCAGCGGGCGGCCGCAGCGCGGGCACGGCTTGCCGTGCTGGCCATAGACGTTGAGCGAGTGGGCGAAGTACCCGGAGGCGCCGTTCACGTTCACGTACAGGGCATCGAAACTGGTGCCGCCCTCGGCGAGTGCCCGTTCCAGCACGAGCCGCACCTCGGCGAGCAGCGTCTTGGCCCGGGCGCGACTCAGCGTGTCCGCGGGCTGATCGAAGTGAATGCGCGCGGCCCACAACGCCTCGTCGGCGTAGATGTTGCCAATCCCGCTGATCAACGTCTGGTCGAGCAGTGCGCGCTTGATCCCGCTCTTTCGCCGGGCGAGCGCGGCGATGAACGCGGAATCCGAGAAGTGCGGATCGAGCGGATCCCGGGCGATGTGCGAAACCCGGCCCGGCACGAACTCGCCGGGAACCCCCGTCGGCAGCAGTTCGTCGATCGCCATCGAGCCGAAGATGCGCTGGTCGGCGAAATTCAGCCGGAGCTCGCCCGCCTCCGGATGCGCGATGTCGATCCGGATGCGGGTGTGCCGGTCCTCGGCATCCCGCCCACGCAACAGCACCTGACCGCTCATTCCCAAATGGACCACGAGCGCTTCGCCGATGCCCGGGTCATCCCGTCCGTCGGCGGCACCGCCCGCGCCCGGGGTCGTGGATGCCGTCGGATTCTCTTGCGCGAACCGAATAGGGCCGAGCGGGATCCACAGGAACTTGCCGCGACGTCGCGGGCGCAGCATCCGGCGCCCGACCAGTCTGTCGGCGAAGTCCT
>CAYRUW010000032.1:0-11050 GCA_964427465.1 uncultured Diaminobutyricimonas sp. | reverse complement strand
GGACGCGGGAACCGTTGCGGGTGCCGCAGTGCTGCGTGCCGAGCGGCGCCGGCGCGAGACGGCATGCCCGTGAGCTCCATAGCCGACGAGGTTCGCCGGACGCTCCTCGTGCTCGATCGTGCTCGCGGTATCCGCTGCAGCGGCCTCCGCCGGATCGGGCGCGGAATCCTCTGCCGTGCCGTCCGTCTCGACCGTAACGATCGGCACGCCGACCTCGACCGTCTGGCCCTCCTCGACCAAGAGTTTCGAGACGGTGCCCGCGAACGGCGAGGGCAGCTCCACGAGCGACTTCGCCGTCTCGATCTCGACGATCACCTGGTTCACCACGACCGTGTCGCCGGCTTTGATCTTCCACGCCACGATCTCGGCCTCGGTGAGACCTTCTCCCACGTCGGGGAGGGGGAACTCTCTGGCGGACATCCCGGCTCCTTCGTGTCTGATCTAGTAGGCGAGCGAGCGGTCGATCGCTTCGAGGATACGGTCCGCATCCGGCAGATAGACGCTTTCCAGCTTGGCGGGCGGGAACGGCGCATCGAAGCCCGACACCCGCAAGACCGGTGCTTCGAGGTGATAGAAGGCGCGCTCGGCGATCGTCGCGGCGACCTCCGACCCGACGCTCACGCTGCCAGGTGCCTCTTGCGCGACCACCAGACGACCGGTCTTGTGCACCGACGCGACAATCGGCGTGTAGTCGATGGGGGAGAGAGACCGCAAGTCGATCACCTCGACGCTTGTGCCCTCTTCCTCGGCGATCTCGGCGACCTGCATGAGCATCGACACCATGGCGCCATGACCGACCAGAGTCACCTGGCTTCCCTCGCGCACCACAACCGAGGAGTGCAGGCCGGCGGTGGGCCGGTCGGTATCCACGTCGCCGCGCGGCCAGTACCTGCTCTTCGGTTCGAAGAAGATCACCGGATCGTTCGATCGGATCGACTGCTGGATCATCCAGTACGCGTCCTGCGGAGTGGCCGGACTTACGACCCGCAAGCCCGGGGTGTGCGCGAAGTAGGCCTCGGGGCTCTCCTGATGGTGCTCGACCGCACCGACGTGACCGCCATAGGGCACCCGGATCACCACCGGAAAGCTCATCGAGCCTTCGTGCCGGGCGGTGAGCTTGGCCAATTGCGACGTGATCTGATCGAACGCCGGATACACGAAGCCGTCGAATTGCACTTCGCAAACCGGCCGATAGCCACGCATGGCCAGACCGATCGCCGTGCCGACGATGCCCGACTCCGCGAGTGGGGTGTCGAGCACGCGGCTCTCGCCGAACTCGGCCTGCAGTCCCTCGGTCACGCGGAACACGCCCCCGAGCCGGCCGATGTCCTCGCCCATGAGCAGCACCTTCGAGTCTTCGCTCATCGCGCGCCGGAGGCCTTCGTTGAGCGCCTTCGTCATCGCCATCGCCTCGGTCATTCGTCGACCTCGATCGCTTCGAACTGCGCCTCGTACTCGTCGAACCACGCTTGCTGCTCGGCCGTGACCGGGTGCGGGTCGGTGTACACGTGCTCGAAGATCTTCGAAGTGGGCGGCGTGCCCAGCTCGAACGTCTTGCGGCGCGCATCCGCCGCGAGATCCTCGGCCTCGGCGGCGACCTCGTCGAAGAACGAGTCCTGCTCGCCGCGCGACCGCAAATAGGCCTCGAAGCGGGCGACCGGATCGCGCGCGGTCCAATACTCCATCTCCGCTTCGTCGCGATACTTGGTCGGGTCGTCGGAAGTCGTGTGCGCGCCCATCCGGTAAGTCAGCGCCTCGATGAACTGCGGGCCGCGCCCGCTGCGCGCGGCCTCGAGCGAACTCGCAGTCACCGCATAGCTGGCGAGCACGTCGTTCCCGTCGACTTGCACCGACGGGATGCCGAACCCGCCAGGCCGCAAATACAGCGGCGTGCGCGACTGCCGTTGCACGGGCACCGAGATCGCCCAGTGATTGTTCTGCAAGAAGAACACTTGCGGCGTCTGATAGCTCGCCGCAAAAGTCAGCGCCTCGCTCACGTCGCCTTGCGACATCGCCCCGTCGCCGACGTAGACGATCACGGCCTCGTCCTTCTCGGGATCGCCTGTGCCCGTCGCACCGTCGAACTGCAGCCCCATCGCGTATCCGGTTGCGTGCAGCGCTTGCGACCCGATCACGAGCGTGTAGAGGTGGAAATTGTTGTGCTCGGCCGGGTTCCAGCCGCCGTGGCTCAAACCGCGCAACATCTCGATGATCCGCATGAGGTCGACCCCGCGAATGCGCGCGATCGCGTGCTCGCGATATGCCGGGAAGATGTGATCTTGCGGCCGGGCCGCCAGGCCGGAGCCGACTTGTGCCGCCTCCTGCCCGAGGCTCGGGATCCACAGCGCGAGCTGGCCCTGTCGCTGCAGGTTGGCCGCTTCGATGTCGAAGCGCCGGATCACCACCATCTGGCGGTGGAACTCGCGCAGCAGGTCGTCGCCCAGCGCCTCGATCCGGGGCAGGTATTCGGCACCCGCGTCGCTGGGGTCGAGGCGTCCCTCCGGTGAAAGCAACCGAACGGTCGCCTCGGTTTCAGACATGGTGTCTAATCTAACCCGGTGGTTCCGCCGTGCTTTCGGAGGTTGCGAACAACCTCGCCGGAAACTCTTAGGAGTGTCTCGACAGAGGCGGCCTCGCCGATCGTGACCCGGATCCCCTCCGGATGGAACGCCCGCACGATCAGTCCCGCGGCGGCGAACCGGTCTGCTGCAGACTCGGTCGCAGCGCCCGTTGGCAGCCATACGAAGTTTCCGTGCGAGCGCGGCACCGGCCAGCCCTGGGCCACGAGCGCACTCCAGACCTCCTCGCGCAGCGCGGCGATCGACGCGACTCGATCGAGCAACACGTTCTCGTGCTCGAGCGCGGCGAGCGCGGCGAGTTGCGCTTGCTCGGTGACCGACATCGGGATCGCCGTCGAACGTGCCGCATCGAGCACGTACTCAGGGCCGACCGCGTAGCCGATCCGCAATCCGGCCAGACCGTACGCCTTCGAGAAGGTGCGCAGCACCACGAGGTTCGGGTGATCGGCGAGCAACGGGATTCCGCGCACAGCATCCGGATCGTCGGTGAACTCGATGTAGGCCTCGTCCAGCAGCACGAGCACATCCCGTGGCAGTTTCGCCATGAACTGCTCGAACTCGTCCCTAGTGATGATGCTGCCCGTGGGGTTGTTCGGCGTGCACGCGATCACTACGCGGGTGCGCTCGGACACCGCCGCGGCAATGGCGTCCAGATCGTGCCCGTGGTCGTCGCGATTGGGCACTCGAACCGACCTCGCGCCCGCGACGGTCACGAGCAGCGGGTACGCCTCGAAGCTGCGCCACGGGTAGACCACTTCGTCGTCGCTGCCGGCCGCCGCGGCGATCAACTGGGCAAGGATCGACACCGAACCTGCGCCCACGTGCACCTGCTCTATCGGAACGTCGTTCCGCTCGGCCAGCACGTGCCGCAATCGTGCCATTGCGGCGTCGGGATAGCGGTTTACGCTCGCATTCGCGATCGCGTCGCGCACGGCGGGAATCGTCTCGAACGGATTCTCGTTCGACGAGAGCTTGAAGCCGTCGGGCGGAGCCGGCCGCCCTTGCTTGTACGCGGCGAGCGATGCGATTTCGGGGCGCAGTCGCACGCGTGGATCGGTCACCCAGTCAGCTTAAGAGTTCCGGGCCGCCGCCACGACCAGTCCGTCGCGCAAGGCCTGCACCTGAGGCCCTGCCGGCGTATCTCGTGCCGGTCGATTGCAACCAGGCAGGAACCCGCGCCATAGTTGTCGCATGCGTTTCATCGTGCGACTGCTCATCAACGCCCTGGCGCTATGGCTGACCACGCTCATCGTGCCGAACGTGAGCGTCGTACCCTTCTCGCCGATCGGCTCGGAGCCCGGCACCCCGGGCGGAACGCTCGAGACGGTGCTGACCTATCTGCTGGTCGCCCTCGTCTTCGGCATCGTCAACGGGATCGTCGGAAATTTCATCCGCATCGTCGCGTTCCCCCTGTACATCCTCACGCTCGGCCTGATCGCGATCATCGTGAACGGGCTCCTGCTGCTGCTCGTGGCGTGGCTGTCCGGACTGATCGGATTCGGTCTCGTGATCGACGGGTTCTGGTGGGGAGTGCTCGGCGCGCTTGTGCTCGGCGTCGTGAGCTGGTTCATCGGCATCCTGCTGCGCCCGCTCGTCGGTCGCCGGCGCTGACCCGCCTGGCGTAGCTGCGAACTAACCATCGGCGGCGCATATCTGCACCCGCTCGGCGTGATATTCGATCGTCTCGACCTGCACGGCATTGCGACCGAACTCGCGCAGGGCGGCCGCAGCTTGCGTGACCGCACTCGCTTGAGAGCCGTCGAGCAGCTCCGCGGTCTGGCGATAGGCGTGAAGTTCGTGCGCCGGCAAGGCGACGCCTTCGGGCAGGTCGCCGTTCGAGAACGCCTGGCGTTCGACGAGCACGGCCGTATGGGATAGCCGGTCCCCCGCGAGCGCCGGGATGATGTCGTCGGTGTGCTCGATCGCGACTGCGGGAAACGTGTCGGGCACGGCCAGATTGCCTGCGGGCGCGCCGACCGTGAACAGTCCTTTCGTGTCATAGTCCCCAGAAGCCGCGAGCATCGTCGCGATCAATCCGCCTTGGGAGTAGCCGGTGAACACGACTTCGCTGTCGGCGGTTATGCCCGCGTCGGCCATTGCTTGCTCCGCTGCGCGATATGAGGCAGGCGAGAGCTGCGCCATCCCGTGCACGTTGCTCGTGAGATCCCACGGTTCGCCGCCCGCGACCGGCGAGAAGTCGAGCGTTCCGCCCAGGTACACCTGGAACTTCTCCGTGCCGTCGGGTTCGGTGTACTTCTCGATGCGGATCTGGTCCTCGTCCTGCGGCAAGCGATCGACACGGTCGGCGAAGCCGGTCGGCGGACCGGAGATGGCGGTGCGAGAGCTCACCGTCGTCACGACCGAGGTCTCGATGAACGCGCCCGCGCTCTGGCCGAGGCCTGCCGCAAGGGCGGCCGACCATCGCACTCCCGTAAGTCCGAGCCCCCGTTCGCCGAGCATGAAAGCGACGCCGGCAGGCACGCCGGCGCGGGCGAGCGCGAGGTCGTCGGAGTTGGCCACGAGTGCGCGCACTGCGGCCACCGTGGCCGGGTCGGTCAGCAGCCCCGGAAGTCCCGCGGATGTGTTGTGCGTGCTGTGCAGCAGCAACATCGGGTTCGCGAGGACCTGCGCGAGCAACCCGGGCGGCAGCATCGGATCGAGTTCTGCCGCGAGCCACGATTGCGCTTGACGGGCATGCCACCGGGCCAGTTCTTCGACCATGCCGTAGTTCGTCGCCGCCTGGCCGAGCAGCCCGGCGAGCCACGAGCAACTCTCGCCCAGCCGGCGCAGCGATTGAACGGCCGCTTCGAGCTCGGTTTGCGCGATCGCGAGGACGCTCGATGTGTCCGACGAGAACTGACGCGCGCAGTGCACTCGTTGTCCGGCCGATTCCAGCCGCAGTACGAGGTTCCCGGCCAGATCGCGAAATTGCTCGAGACGGTCGATTGCGCTCCACAGCGCTTCCGGCGCGACCGCGAACGAGCCGCCCCCGGAGATGATCAGGTCATCCGACACGGCCGGCCAATGCGCCGATCGCAAGGTCGGTGTGGTGCCGGGCCTCGGACAAGACCGTGCACACCGCGCTGCTCTGGGCCTGGAACTGCGCGAGGATCGCGTCGTATCCGTTGCGCGCGGGTCCGCGCCAGCTGTCGTCGAGCGGTGCCACGAGCAGTTGCCGCCGCGCGGTCTCGAGGTCGTGGATCGCCAGGCCGAGCTCTGCGCGCTGTCGTTCGAGCGCATCCGACAGCCAGTGCGTGCTGTCACCAAAACCCATTTGAACACCTCCAAGCGAAGCCATGTTCCGGCTGCGACGAATGCCCCCGCCTTCGTCCGGTTCATCCGGGGGATGCTCAAGGAGCAAACTTCGCTGTGGAGGAGAGGGCCCGCTGCGACACAATGGACGCCATGAGCTTCGACCGGCCCTTCGATTCGCCGGCGCCCTTCAGCGTGTGCTTCGTATGCACCGGGAACATCTGCCGTTCGCCTATGGCGGCGATCGTCTTCCGCGAGATCGTGCGCAAGCACGGTTGCGCAGATCGCATCGTCGTGACGTCCGCGGCCACCGGAGACTGGCACGTGGGCGAACGCGCGGATGCGCGTACCCTCGCCGCGCTCGCAGCGCGCGGCTACGACGGCAGCTTCCATCGCGCAAAGCAATTCGAGAGCAAATGGTTCCAGGATCTCGACCTCGTCGTGGCGTTCGACCGCAGTCAGGAACGAACGCTCAAGGCCTGGGCCACGAGCGACCAGGACCGTGCCAAGATCCATCTGCTGCTCGGATTCGAGACCGACCGCGACGGCGCCGGGGAAGTACCCGATCCCTACTATTCGGACGCCGCGATGTTCGACTCGGTACTGTCGGTGATCGAGCGTGCGTGCATTGCGCTGTTCCGGCAAGTCGAACCGGCCGTTTGCAAAGGAGTCTCATGAGTTCCCTGCCCCCGCAGCCCGTCAGCCCCCTCGACGGGCGCTACCGCTCGGTGGCCGAGCCGATCGGGGAGTACTTGTCGGAGGCGGGCCTCAACCGGGCCAGGGTGCACATCGAAGTCGAGTGGATCCTCGCGCTTTGCGATCGCGGCATGTTCGGCGCCAAGCCGTTGACGTCTCGGGAGCGGCAAGCACTGCGCGACTTCGCAGCGGACTTCGGCGCTGAGCAGATCCGCCGGCTCGCCGAACTCGAGGCCACGACCCGGCATGACGTGAAGGCCGTCGAATACCTCGTGCGCGAGCAACTCGATCTGCTCGGTCGGGGTGACCTCGCCGAACTGACCCACTTCGCGTGCACGAGCGAGGACATCAACAACCTCGCATATGCGCTCATGGTGCGCCGCACGATGAGCGAACTATGGCTGCCCAGATTCGACGCCGTGCTCGACTCGCTGCGACGCAAAGCGCACGCGGAACGGGCGACCCCGATGCTTGCGCACACCCACGGCCAGCCGGCCACGCCGACTAGCCTGGGCAAAGAACTTGCAGTGTTCGTCGCGCGCCTTGAGCGCGTCCGCGCGCAAATCGAGTCCGTCGAGTACCTGGGTAAGTTCAGCGGCGCCACGGGAACGTTCGCCGCGCACGTCGCCGCCGATCCCCAAGCGGACTGGCCGGCGATCTCCCGCGAGTTCGTGACCTCGCTCGGAATCGTCTGGAATCCGCTCACCACTCAGATCGAATCGCACGACTGGCAGGCCGAGTTGTACTGGCGAGTCGGCCACGCGAACCGGATCCTGCACAACCTGTGCACCGACGTGTGGACCTACATCTCGATGGGCTATTTCGCGCAAGTGCCGCAAACCGGCGCGACCGGTTCCTCGACCATGCCGCACAAGATCAATCCGATCCGGTTCGAGAACGCGGAGGCGAACCTCGAGCTTTCCAGTGCGCTTCTGGAGTCTCTCGCCGCGACGCTCGTGACCAGCCGATTGCAGCGGGACCTGACCGATTCGACGACGCAGCGCAATATCGGCGTCGCGTTCGGGCACTCCCTGGTGGCGCTCGACAACATCGAACGCGGTCTCGGCGAGATCACCGTTGACCGGGCTCGGCTCGAGGCAGACCTCGAGGCGAACTGGGAAGTGCTGAGCGAGGCGATCCAGACAGTCGTGCGCGCCGAGGTGACTGCAGGACGCAGTCGCATCGAGGACCCCTATGCCCTGCTCAAAGAGCTCACGCGCGGCAAACACGTCACCGCGCAGCAGCTGGTCGAGTTCGTCGACGGGCTCGACATCGGCACTGCCGCCAAGGCCCGGTTGCGCGCGCTGACCCCTGCCGGCTATCTGGGCCTGGCCGCGGAGCTGACCGAGCGCTTCGCCGGCGGCACGAGCTAGCGCTCGTCGTCTTCCGGGCCGCCCGGATCTCGCGGTGACTGGGCGAGCGAGATCATCGCGAACACGACGAGAGCGACCACGAACGTCGCGCCCGTCGCAACGAGCGTGAGGATCGGTCCCCCTGGCGTCAAATAGTCCCGCGCGGTAGTGAACACGACGATGCCGACGAACAGGGCGCCGATCGCCGATAGCCCCACGATCTCGAGCGGACGCATGCGCAACCCGGGCGGCCGGTTTCCGGACCGGTCGCCTCCGGGCTCGTTCGTTCCAGACTCGGACATCAGGCCCTCCCTTCGATGCGCGGCCGGGGACGGTGCATGAGCGATACCCCGCCGATCGCGAGGAACAGGGCGACGACAGCGCCCCATGCGCCGAGTGCGCCGACCGCGATTATGGATGTCGTCAGCAGGCCATGAACGCCGTGCGTTCCGCTGAATGCTTGCACGTAGTCGGCGGGCAGCGCGAACAGCACAATCGCGAGCAACAGGGTGAGCGCGGCCGTAAATATCCAGTCTCCGCTGCCGGCCACGCGGGCCCGGCCACGCAGGCCGGCTACGAGTTCCAGGCAGCCGGCCAGCGCGGCCCATGCGCCCACTAGCGACAAGAGCACGACCACCCCGCCCCCGGCCGCCGCGAGCGCCACGGCACCGGCGATCACCGAGAGCGCGCCGCGACCCAGCAGCACGCCGACGAGCACTCGATCGCGCACCGAACGCCACGACAGGACCAGAAGCACGAGGCCTTCCGTGAGCGCGTACAGCCCGAACGCGACGAGCCCGAATCCAGCGGAGTGGTCGGCGGAGAATGTGATCGCGAGTGCGAGCGCCGCTGTAGCGGCGGCGCGACCGATGTGCAACGGCCACCACACTTCAGCTCGGGCAATCCGCTCGGACACGCCGCGGTACCTTTCTCGGGAATCGGGATGCGGACGGCGCGGATGCAACACGTACCGAAGCCGCGTCTTCGAGTCTAGGCGTTCGCCGCCGCGCGGTTCCCTACCCGCCAGCCGCGACGACCGGAACCGAACGGCCTGCCGACGCAGGTCAGATCGTGGGCAGGTCGACGAAGCGGGAGAAGTGACCGTGGAATCCGACCGTGATCGTGTCGGTCGGGCCGTTGCGGTGCTTGGCCACGATGAAGTCCGCCTCTCCCGCGCGCGGGTTCTCTTTTTCATAGGCGCTCTCGCGGTGAAGCAGGATCACGAGGTCGGCGTCTTGCTCGAGCGAACCGGATTCGCGCAAATCGCTGAGCGCGGGCTTCTTGTCCGCGCGCTGCTCGGGGCCGCGGTTCAACTGCGAGAGCGCGACGACCGGCACCGAGAGCTCCTTGGCCAGCAGCTTGAGCGCGCGCGAGAACTCGCTGACCTCTTGTTGCCTCGACTCGACTCGCTTTCCGGAAGTCATGAGCTGCAAGTAGTCGATCACGACCATCTTGAGTCCCACTCGCTGTTTGAGCCGTCGGCATTTGGCGCGGATCTCGACGAGGGTCATGTTGGGGCTGTCATCGATGTACAGCGGCGCATCGGCGATCCGGCCGCGAGTGGCGGCGAGGGTCGTCCAGTCCCTGGCCTCCACCGTGCCCTTGCGCATGCTCTGCAACGGCACCGAGGCTTCGGCGGACAACAAGCGCATCGCGATTTCGCTCTTGCCCATTTCGAGCGAGAAGAAGATCGTGGGCAGTTCATTCTTGATCGCGGCGGCGCGCGCGAAGTCGAGCGCGAGCGTGGACTTGCCCAGGGCGGGGCGTGCTGCGACGAGTACGAGCTGACCGGGATGCAATCCGTTCGTAAGGTGGTCGAGTTCTGCGAACCCCGTCGGAACGCCGGTCATCTGCCCGTCGCGGCCCTTCGCCGCTTCGATCTCGTCGATCGCGCTTGTGACGGCCTCGGTCAGCGGAACGTAGTCTTCGCTGTCGACCCCGCCGGTGACCTGGTAGATCTCCGCTTGGGCCTGGTTGACGAGCTCGGTGACCTCGCCCTCGCTCGCGTAGCCCATTTGAACGATCCGGGTGCCCGCGTCGACCAGCCGGCGCAGGACTGCGCGTTCGGCGACGATCGTCGCGTAGAAGCCCGCATTAGCGGCGGTCGGCACGAGTGCGGTGAGTGTGTGCAAGTACTCCGCGCCGCCGGCACGCTGCAGCTCGCCGTTCTTGGTGAGCTCGTCGGTGACCGCGATGACATCCGTGGGCTCGCCGTGCGAATAGAGCGTGAGAATCGCGTCGAAGATCAACTCGTGCTTGGGGATATAGAAGTCGGTGCCGCGGACCGTCTCGATGACGTCGGCCACCGCATCCTTGCTGAGCAGCATGCCGCCCAGAGCGCTTTGCTCGGCGAGCAGGTCGTGCGGCGGAGTCCTATCGGCCGCCCCCCACTCCGACGACTGCCGCTCCCCGGCTAGCCCCAAATGGGCGATCGACATTCCCACCTCCACGGCCGACGCTGTGCCTCAGGTGTACCGCCCGCCCCCGACACTCCGCGTTGTTCCGCGGATCTCGTCCCCCGTGCGTCCCGAGCCGACATCAACCTAAGAGCTTGCAAGGAGCGGCACAACCGAGCCTGTGGATAACTTTGTGGAATGCGTGCGTGAAACGCCGGGCACCCATGTGCAGAAGGTGTGGAAACTCCTGTGGAGAGTCAGCGAGGAGATTCGTGAACCCCCGGTTGATCTGGGGTTTTTCGACGTTTTGAGCGTGTGCAAAAGAACGTCTCTAGCGCTGGTTGAAGCTTGTGCCCCGAACGGGAGCGCCTGTGTACAAGCTATTGACAAGAGGGGGTTAACGCAGGTAGCGGCGGACACTGTCCGCCGCTACCTGTTATTCGCTCTCGTCCGCTATCGGGCGGCAACCACCTGGAGCGTGATCGTCGCCACGACGTCCTCGCGGAGCCGCACGGACGCCTCATGCTCGCCCACCGACTTGATGGGCGCCGGGATCTCGATCTTGCGCTTGTCGAGCGACCCGATGCCCGCCTCCGCCACCGCGTCGGCGACATCTTGAGTGCGCACCGAACCGAACAAGCGGCCCTCGCGACCGGCCTTGACCGCGAGTCTCACGGTCTCGCTCTCGAGCTTCGACTTGAGCTCCTGCGCTTCCTCAAGAGTGGCCAGCTCACGTGCCGCCCTGGTCGCCTTGATCGAGTCGACCTGGCTCTGG
>CAYRUW010000031.1:0-11206 GCA_964427465.1 uncultured Diaminobutyricimonas sp. | reverse complement strand
GTGCTCGAGCCGGTGCACGCCGGGCGCGACGTTGCGGACGAGCCTTGGACGGTGTCCGCGGAAACCGGGCGACATACCGCTCCTGCCTTCGATCGCTACCCGATCGACGCTAGCCCGGTCACGACGCCGTCGTCCCCTGTTCTCGGCGTGCACGCAGTTTGCGATCGCGGGTCGCAGCGTTGAGCGAGGCGGGCACGGTTGGCTAACCTGGCGGCATGCCCGGTCCCAACCCACAGCGCGCCGGCGCCGTCGGCTCGTTCCTCGGCGGCGTGGGCTGCCTCGGGCGCGGATTCGGCATGTGGCTTACCTCGCCCAGACTCATGCTGCTCGGCACGATCCCCGCCCTCCTGGTCGCGGTGATCTACGCGGCGCTGCTCGTGTTCTTCTTCGCCAACCTCGCCCCGATCGCTTCGTGGCTCACCCCGTTCGCGGACGGCTGGGACGAGCCGTTCGGCACGATCGCGCGCATCCTGGCCGGCCTCGCGCTCACGGCGGTCGTGCTGCTCGCCGTCGTCTACACCTATACCGCGACGACCCTCGCGCTCGGCGACCCGTTCTATGAGCGGATCTGGGCGAGTGTGGAGCAGCGCCTCGGGAACGCGCCCGACGACCTCGAAGAACACTGGTGGCAATCGGCGGCACGCTCGATCGGCACAGCCGTACGGCTGATCGCACTCGCCGTTCTCGTGAGTTTCACGTTGTTCGTTGCCGGATTCGTGCCCGTGATCGGCCAGACGCTCGTGCCTGCGATCGGGGTAGCTTTCGGCGGCTGGTTCCTGACCGTCGAGCTGACCGGATTCGCGTTCGACGCGCGCGGTCTCAACCTGCGCGAGCGCCGGCGGATGCTCGCGACAAGTCGCGCCCGCACGTTCGGCTTCGGAATCGCGACCTATCTGCTGTTCCTGATCCCGCTCGGCGCGGTCGTGGCGATGCCGGCGGCGGTGGCCGGGGCGACCCTGCTCAGCAGGCAAGCACTCGAAGAACGGGTCGCGGCAGCCTGACCCGTGCTTTTTTGCCAGTCGGCGACCGTGACTCGGTGGTTGCCGTCGTGCCCGTTCGTCAGCGCCAGCCGAGGGCGGGTGCCACGTGCTTCAGGATCGACTCGAGTTGGGCAGCGCAATAGGCGACGCCCAACTGATTGGGCACCGTGACGAGCACCGTATCGGCTTCGCGCACTGCGGCATCCCGTGCGAGGTCTTCGGCGATCCGGTCGGGCTCGCCGATGTAGCTCCTGCCGAAGCGCGCGATCCCGCCGTCGAGGTGACCGACCTGATCCTCGCCCTCCACTTGAGCGCGCACCCCGAAGAAACGGCGATCGTCGTCGGAGACGATCGGGATGATGCTGCGGCTCACCGACACCCTCGGCTCGCGCTCCCAGCCCGCCTCGCGCCAGGCCTCGCGGAACACGCCGATCTGCTCTGCCTGAAGCTCGTCGAACGGAACCCCGGTGTCTTCGACCAGCAGGGTGGAACTCATCAGGTTCATGCCCTGTTCGGCGGTCCATTTCGCGGTCGCGCGAGTGCCACTGCCCCACCAGATGCGCTCGGGCAATCCCGGCGATCGCGGCTCGATCGCCAGGGCCCCGCCGCGGCCTCCGGTCATCTGCGGGTCCGCCTCGACGACTCCTGCGCCTTCGATCGCGGCCCGGAAGATCGCGGTCTTCGCGCGTGCGGCATCCGCATCCGTCTGCCCTTCGGCCGGCACGTAGCCGAACGCATGCGAGCCGTTCAAGGCCGGCTCCGGCGAGCCTCGGCTGATGCCCAGTTGCAGCCGGCCGCCGCTGATCAGGTCGGTGGCCGCCGCCTCCTCGGCCAGGTAGAGCGGGTTCTCGTAGCGCATGTCGATGACGCCCGTGCCCATCTCGATGCGACTGGTCCTCGCCGCGATCGCGGCGAGCAGCGGGAAGGGACTCGACAATTGCGGCGCGAAGTGGTGCACGCGCACGAATGCGCCGTCGGCCCCGAGTTCCTCGGCGGCAACGGCGAGTTCGATCGTCTGGATGAGCGCATCCGCGGCAGTGTGCACGAGCGAGCCGGGCACCGACTGGTAGTGGCCGAACGACAGGAAACCGATTCGCTTCATGCTGGAATCGTCCCACGCGAAGCTCATCGGCGGCGGGGTCGCACGGGTCCGCGCGGCTGCCGGTTTTGCACCCAGGCGACGACCGTGCGGCACCCACCGTGCGGCTCGCCCATGGGCGCTTCGCTGGCCCGATCGTGCGTGCCGCCCGGTGTGGCTACCCCGTTTCGGGGGCGCGATGGCCTATGGTCCTGCCATGTTCCTCGATGGCCCGAGAGGCTTCCGCGACCCGGACCGCGTCGCGGAGCGTCTCGGGATGCTCGGAGCGCCGGCGATCCAGCCCCTCCAGTACTGGGCGACGCAACTTCAATTCCGGCGGCGCGACATGGTGCCGCACTTCGATCCAGCCGGCGGCGGTTGCGACGCGCGCGTGCTCGTCGTGCACGAGACACCCGGCCCGATGACCGGTTCGGGCACCTCTCGCCCCGGTTCCGGATTCGTCTCCGTCGACAACGACGACCCGAGCGCCCAGCAGATGTGGCTTCTGCACAACGACGTCGGCCTCGAGCAGAGCGAGTGCGTGCACTGGAACATCGTGCCGTGGTATCTGCCCGAGGCCGGAGCCAAACCGACCGCGCGCGACCTCAAAGAAGGCACCGACGCCATGCTGCACCTGTTGCCGCTACTGCCCCGACTCGAGGTCGTGATCCTCACCGGCATGCTCGCGCGACGCGGCTGGGAGAAGCACATCCGGCCCATCCGGCGCGACCTGCCCGTGATCGAAACGTGGCATCCGTCGCCGCTGTCGATGAAACAGCCCGGCAAGCGCGAGCAATTGCGGCAAGCACTCGCGGACGCCCAGCTCCGGCTCGAGGTCACCTCCCGGCCGCACGCGCGCGCCAGCGCACCCGCACCTTGAGCCGCCTCCCGGGGCGACAAGAGCGACCCTTGGGGATCGCGCACCACCCGCTACTGGTTCGCCATGACCGTGCCTGCCCGGTGGCCCGCCCAACTACCCTGGGGCCATGCCCCACAAACCACCGCGCGCGGCGAAGCGGCCCACCCCGCGGAACCACCACGGCGACCTGTTCGTAGACGACTACGAGTGGTTGCGCGATCGCGACAACCCCGAAGTCATCGCGCACCTCGAGGCCGAGAACCGCTACACCGACGAACAGACCGCCCACCTCGAAGTGCTGCAAGAGCAGATCTTCGAGGAGATCAAGGGCCGCACCCAGGAGTCCGACCTGACGGTCCCCGTGCGCAAAGGTGACTGGTGGTATTTCACGCGCACCGTCGAAGGCATGCAATACCCGATCCACTGTCGCGCGCCGGTCGCCGCCGCCGGGGACTGGGAACCGCCCAGCGTCGAAGACCCCGGGCCCGAACGACTCGGCAGCACCCGCAGCAGCAGACCAGGCGAAGCCAGCTCCGAGCACGCAACGACCAGAGCGCCCGGTCAGATCGGCGCCGGCGAGATGGACGGCACCCACCCGGAGCCCGAAGTCCCGAGCCTGCCGGGCGAGCAACGGCTGCTCGACGAGAACGCCGAAGCCCGCGGTCACGACTTCTTCGCGCTCGGAAGCTTCGACGTCGACCCGGACGGCCGGAAACTGCTCTACGCGCTCGACACGGTGGGCGACGAACGCTACACGATCCGGATCCGCGATCTGGACACGGGCGAAGACCTGCCCGAGAAGATTCCGGACACATTCGGCGGCGCGATCTTCGACGCGAGCGGAAAATACGTCTTCTACACGACCTTCGACGACGCTTGGCGCCCGGACACAGTGTGGCGACACGAAGTGGGCACCGCGGCGTCCGCCGACGTGCGAGTGTTCCACGAGCCAGACGAGAAGTACTGGGTCGGCGCGAGCCTCACGCGGAGCCGCAAATACCTGCTCATCGAACTGGCCTCGAAAATCACGAGCGAGACGCGCATCCTGCCCGCGGATGACCCGACCGGCCGGTTCCAGGTGGTGTGGCCAAGGCGCGAGGGCGTTGAATACACCGTGGAGCACGCAGTGCTCCACGGCGAAGACAGGTTGCTCATCGTGCACAACGACGGTGCGCTCGACTTCGAGCTCGTCGACGTGCCTGCGGCCATGCCGCACGGCGAGCGGCGCGTGCTCGTGCCGCACGAGCCCGGCGTGCGCATCGAATCCGTCGACGCCTTCGAATCGCACCTCGTGCTCGAATACCGCAGGGACGCGCTGCCGAGAATCGCAGTCGCGAGACTCGATGCGCCGGCCTCCCCCGCCGAAGCGATCGAACAGGCCGGACCCGAGACTCTGGAGCACAGCGACGACGCCATGCTCGACTGGCGGGAACTGGAGTTCGGCGAAGAGCTCTACTCAGTGGCGGCAGGCCGCAACCCCGAATGGCGGCAGCCGAGGGTGCGACTTGGCTATGCGAGCTTCGTGACACCGGACACCGTCTACGACTACGTCGTCGAGACCGGGGAACTGGCCGAACTCAAGCGCCGGCCGGTACTCGGCGGCTACGAACCGGCCGAGTACACCCAACGCCGCGAATGGGCGATCGCCGAAGACGGGACGCGCGTCCCGATCTCGCTCGTCTACCGCACCGACTGGGTGCGCGAAGGCGAACCCTCGCCACTGCTGCTGTACGGATACGGCTCTTACGAGCACAGCATCGACCCGTCGTTCTCGATCCCCCGGCTGAGCCTGCTCGATCGCGGCATGATTTTCGCCGTCGCGCACGTGCGCGGAGGCGGGGAACTGGGCCGCAGTTGGTACGAGATGGGCAAGACGTTCGCCAAATGCAACACCATCACCGACTTCGCCGCTTGTGCCAGGCACCTGATCGAGAACGACTGGACCAGTTCCGACCGTCTCGTCGCCGAAGGTGGCAGTGCGGGCGGACTGCTCATGGGCGCCGTCGCCAACCACTCACCCGGATGCTTCGCCGGCATCCTCGCCGACGTGCCGTTCGTGGACCCGCTCACGAGCATCCTCGACCCTTCCCTTCCGCTCACGGTCATCGAATGGGACGAATGGGGCGACCCGCTGCACGATCCGGAAGCCTACGCATACATCAAGCGCTACTCCCCCTACGAGAACGTGCGCGAAACCGGCTATCCGCGCATCCTCGCGATCACGAGCCTGCACGACACTCGCGTGCTCTACGTCGAGCCCGCAAAATGGGTCGCCCGGCTGCGCGAAGTCGGCGCGCCTGTGCTGCTGCGCACCGAACTGAGCGCAGGGCACGGTGGAGTCAGCGGCCGCTACCACGCGTGGCGGCAACGCGCCTTCGAATACGCCTGGCTGCTCGATGCCGCGGGACTGCACTTGCAAACCGCCACCTAGCGATCCTGCCCGCTCGGCGTGCTCGGCGCTACGCCTCGAGGCTCTCCTCGACCTCCGCTGCGAGCGCGTCGAATTCGGCCGGCGTGACCTGGACCCCGGCCTGGTCGAGCCGTTCCCGGAGCAAGCGGCGCACATCCCGGTCGACCGCGACTGCGGTATCCGCTTTCGTCTGTTCCAGGATGCCACGCAGCCGATCTGCAGCGTCGGGCCCTCGGCTCTGCGGTTCCTCGGGACTTGCGATGTCGGACATGCCCCATGGTCTCTCGGCAAGCGAGCGAAAGCCTCTCGAACGAGCGATTCGGATGCGATCCGAAGGTCGTGGCGGGCCCCGGACGGCGGCGGCCCCGATCCGCTATTTCGTACCCCGAAGACGCCCCCGCATCTCGGGACTGCGGATCGCGAACCGCCGTCGTCCCTAGTCCCCCAACTAGTTCAAGAGACACGCTATGCCCGAACCGCGTCCCCCGCTGCCCCCAGTTGGGGCGTCCCCCGACATGCGGACAAGACCGCGATTTTTGTACCCCGTTTTCGAGCTGTCACTGCCGGCACCCGGCGCGCGTTGCGTCACGCGAAATGGGGCGAGCGCCAACCCTCGCCGCGGGCCTATCGTGATCGAGCAAGCGCCGTATCGCGGTCGCCACCTCCAGGGGAATTCCATGATCAACGGATTCGCGTCGTTCGACGACGCTGTGGAACCCTTGCGCTATTACTTCGCCAACGACGGCGACGAATGGTTCGCACAAATCGGTTTCGTCGGTCCGCCGCTCGGCGACGATGTGCGCGCGATCGTGAACTTCGTGCGAGTCGACTCCGCGCAGATCCTGCCCAGCTACTACTGCTTCACACTGCTAGAGCGCCGCTCGCCCGGACGACTGGCGCTGCGCCGGGACCAAGGCGAGTTCACGATCACAGCACAGAATCTGGCCAAGCTCGTCGAGTGGATGCGATCCACCCCCCGCACGATCCGGCACGGAGTCGCCAGCGAGAGCGCCGTGTACATCGATGGCCGGCCTGCCCTGGACCTGCGCCACGTCGAACAGACGCTGAGTCTCGACGAGGGGGCCGACCGCGTGCGCTGGTTCGACGGCGACGGGTTCAGCCCCATTTCTGTCGACCACAGGCGCAAGTCGCGACCCCGCGCGGAGCCTCCCGCCGAGCCCGCGGTCCTCGGGAACCTGGAGCCGCTCACCGCGGCCGCGGAGGTGCGCCCGGCAGAATAGGACGCATGAGCGTCCTCGCGATCCTCAACCGGCCCTCCGCGCGGACCTCGGCGCATCGCCCGGGCGAGCCCGCCTTCGAGTTCGTCTCTGCTGCCGCCGCCCACTTGCGCGTGCTCGACCTCGGCGTGACACGTGGCGACGGCGTGTTCGAGACCATCAGCGTCGCGAACGGCCGGCCGCAAGCGCTTGAAGCCCACTTGCGCCGCTTCGTGCGATCGGCGGGTCTGCTCGACCTGCCCGCTCCCGACGTGGATGTCTGGCGCGACGCGGTGCTTGCGCTGGTTGCAGAATTGCAGCCGGCACCCGAGACCGTCGTCAAGATCGTGCTCACGCGCGGGGTGGAGGGCGATGGCCGTCCCACCGGCTGGGTCTACGGCGCCACCGCACCCGATCACACCCGGGAACGCACGGAGGGCATCCGCGTCGTCATGCTCGACCGGGGTGTGCGGCACGACGTCGAGCACACTTCGCCCTGGTTGCTCGCGGGCGCCAAGACGCTCTCGTATGCGGTGAACCAGGCCGCACTCCGCGAAGCGCGACGCCGGGACGCCGATGACGTTATCTTCGTCAGCAGCGACGGCTACGTGCTCGAGGGTCCGACCTCCACGGTGCTGTACCGGCGCGGAACGACGCTGCTCACCCCGGGCACCGGGATCGGCATTCTCGAAGGGACCACGCAAGGCTCGCTGTTCGACTACGCGCACGAACACGGCATGTCGACCGGATTCGAGCTGGTCACCCCGGAAACGCTGCGGGAGGCGGACGCCATCTGGCTGGTCTCGAGCGTGCGGCACGCGGCGCCCGTCCGCGAACTCGACGGGGCGCAAATCGCCGTGGATGCAGAACTCACCGCCCAGATGAACGACCACTTGCTCACGAGAGACGAATAGCGAACCGGCCCTGTGCCGCGATAGCGCGTTCGGCTAGGGTCGGGACATGGGGATGAGATCGTTGCCGCGCGCGCTGTGGGCAGAGCGTCACGCGCAATGGCTCACGAGCCTCCACCGGAGCAGACCAGTGCTCACGGGCCAGGAATATGCACTCGGCACGGTCTATCGGAGTGAGCACGGCTCGCCGGGAGTGCTCGGGCCGCTGCTCGTCCACTGCAGCGACTTCCCCCGATCCGCAGGCTGGTTCGCGAGCGTGCTCGCGGTCAGGCTAGGCGGCACTGCCGTCGTGCCCGGCGTCGGGAGCGCGAGCGGGATACTCGCCGAAGCATCCGCTTCGGCCCGGGCGCTCGGCGCGGACGAGCAAAAAATCGTGCTCATCGGCGAAGGCGACGCGGTGTCCGCCGTGCTCCAGGCCGCCGCAGATGCACGCGAGGGCAACGCCTCCCCCGCGCGGCTCGTACTCTTGCACCCGAACCGGCTGCCGTCTTTCGACCTCGCCGGATTGCCACCCACTTTCGTGCAGGGTTCGCCGGCGAGCGAAGTGCCGAGCGTGAGCCGGGCCCTCGAGATGGATCTGAGCGAGGCGGGGGTGGCCGTTCGCGGCGTCGAATACCCGCAATTGCCCGACGGCTGGGCGAGATATCCGAAATGGGTGTCCGGCGCCGACGCTGTGCTGGACGACATCGAGTCGTTCTTGCGCCGGATTCCCGGCTCTCGCAAGGACTCCGAATCCGGCTCGGATCACGGCGAGCAGCGCCGAAGCGAGGGCACCGGGCCCCGGCTGCATGGTTACCGAGATTCGCGTGACCGGCCGCCCCGACCGGCGTAGCGTTCCCGCATGGGCGTTGGCGCCGAGACCGTGGCCGTGCACCAGCTGACCGACTGGATGCGCCGACAACGCTGGTACGGCGGCAAAGGCCGTTCGCCCGAATTGCGCACGATCGGGGCCTGGAGTCTCGAAAGCGACGAGCCCGCCGTGACGATCCGGACCCTGCTCGTCATGGACCACGGCGGCGCCTCACCCGTCCTCTACCAGGTTCCCGTCACGATCCGCGACCACATCCCGTCGGGCTGGGACGAGCATCTGATCGGAAAGCTCGACGAGGGAGGCTACTTGTTCGACGCCCCGCATGATCCGGCCTACGCGCGCGCGCTGCTGCGCCTGATCGCCGGAGAGAGCCGGGCCCGCTCGGAGGGTGCGACGGCTCAAGGCCATGCAAGCGGTTTGAATGCCGCGCACGTGCATGCCCGAATGACCTCCAAGGTGCTCAGCGGCGAGCAATCGAATACATCGATCATCGTCGACGTGAGCGAAGGGACCGTGTCCAACCCGGTCATCTGCAAGATCTTCCGCACCCTGCATCACGGCGAGAACCCGGATGTCGTGCTGCAGACCGCGCTCACCGCGGCGGGGAGCGAGCACATCCCCGCGTCCGCGGGTCACGTCACCGGCGAGTGGGACGACCCGGGCAGGCCCGAGGGCCGTGCCCACGGGCACTTAGCGTTCGCGCAAGAGTTCCTGCCGGGAGTCGAAGACGCTTGGCGAGTCGCGCTGCGCTGGGCGCTCGGGGAGATCGACTTCTCCGAGCGAGCCCAGGCGCTCGGCGAGGCCACCGCCGAAGTGCACGAGACGCTCGCCCAAGTGCTGCCTACCCGGCAACCAAGTCTCGGCGACACCGTCGCGATCGTGAGCACGTGGCACCGGCGGCTCGCGATCGCTCTGGCCGAGGTACCGGAAATCGCGCAATATCGCAGCGCGATCGAATCCGTCTACGACGCGGCGCAATCGGTGACTTGGCCACCGTTGCAGCGCATCCATGGAGATCTGCACCTCGGTCAGGTGCTGTCGGTGCCCGGTCGTGGGTGGATGCTGATCGACTTCGAAGGCGAGCCGCTGCGGCCGATGCACGAGCGAGCGCAACTCGACGTTCCCTTGCGGGATGTCGCGGGAATGCTGCGTTCCTTCGACTACGTGGCCGGAGCGGCAACCACTTCGGAAAGTGCCGTGGAGAGCACCGGTCGATGGGTGCGGCGAGCGCAGGAAGCGTTTCTCGCCGGCTACGCCGAGCGATCGCGCCATGCGCTGGACGAGCACTTCGCTCTGCTCGACGCGTTCCAGATCGACAAGGCCGTCTACGAAGCGGTCTACGAGAAGCGCAACCGCCCGGAGTGGCTGCCGATCCCGGTGCAAGCGATCGCACGATTGGCCTTCCGCGGGCTCGCGGGCTCCGCGCTCTGAGCGGTGCCGCCGCTAGCGGGGGCCGTCCGGCCCGTCCCGTCGACCAGCCGGTCGGTCTCGGCCGCCGGCGCCGCGCCGGCCGGCTCCGAACGCGAGTGCGAACGCGACGCCGATTCCGACCCCGAGTGCGATCCCTGCGCCCATGTTGTTCATGCCCGCGCCGAGTGCCATCCCCACGCCGATGCCGATCGCGATCCCGGCACCCCAAGCGGGAGCCGGGCCGAAAGAAGCGACTTCCGGCGGCGGCGGGTCGCCTCGGTGGATCTCGCGCCGCCTGCGTTCCGGTTCGCCCTCCCCGGGCGGAACCGGCGTCGAATCACGGTTTTCGTCGTCCACGTGAGCCACCCTAGGGCAGCGAAAGCGGCCACGCTTCCACCGCGGGGTTGATCCGGGCCATCCCCATGGGGGAGCCTGACGTTCCGCGTGGCCTGTCGAAGCGATCCGCGCGGCTTGTCTTGATGATCCGCACTGCTTGCCCATTCGATGGCCCGAATGGGCTTACGAGGCCGAACGCGCCGAGGGGCATCCATCCAATGCGCAGCCGGTGCTGGCAGAGTTGAAGCCCACAGCACCGACCCACTCCAGGCCAGATGGATCCCATATCAATCGTGCTCGGCTATTCGCCGCTCGCCATCGCCGCCGTGCTGCCTGTGCTGCTGATCTGGGATGCGAGCATCCGTCGCACCTCGGCCGTGCCATGGCCCGCGGGCCTGCAAAGCATGCTCGCGATCGGCATGCTGCTGTGCTCGGCCGGTGCCGTCGTCTCGACAGTGGTGTTCCTGTCGAGCTACTCGATTGTCGACACGACCCTGCACGACCGGTCGCTGCTGATTTTCGCCGCGCTCGTCGCGCTCCTCGGCACAGCATGCCTTGCCACCCTGACGGCCGGCCTCGTGTGGCCGGCGCGGCCCGTGCACCGACGCGGTTTCACGAGCGCGGTACTGGTCATCGACGCGTTCGTGGTGGGCCTGGCCGCCTGGTACACGGCCAAGGACTTGCCGTCGGCGATCGAGAGCGTCCTGGTGTCCTGAGCGGTCCGATCGTCCGCGCGTCCCGATTCCGACGGCCGCGATCCTGTGGGACTACTAGGAGCTGTCGATCCACGGCCGTCGTGCGCGTAGACCGGAAGGATGCGAGCGGTCACGTGGCAGGGACGGCACTTGGTGCGTCTGGAGGAGGTGCCCGATCCCAAGATCGTCGAGCCGACGGACGCGATCGTACAGGTCACTTCGACGGCCGTGTGCGGCTCGGACCTGCACTTGTACGACCTGTTCGGCCCGTTCCTGGACAAGGGCGACATCCTCGGTCACGAAGCAATGGGTTTCGTGGTCGAGACCGGGCACGCGGTCACTGGCATAAGGGCTGGTGACCGCGTCGTCGTCCCGTTCAACATCGCTTGCGGCGAGTGCTTCATGTGCCAGCACGGCCTCCAGTCGCAGTGCGAGACGACCCAGGTGCGCGAGTACGGCACCGGCGGGCACCAGTTCGGCTACACGAAGCTCTACGGCC
>CAYRUW010000030.1:0-11302 GCA_964427465.1 uncultured Diaminobutyricimonas sp. | reverse complement strand
CATGTCGCCTTGACCGCCGAACTCCTCGGGCCAGTGCATCGTGTACCAGCCGCGTTCGATCAGACGACGATCCATCTCGCGCCCGATCGCCAGGAACTCCTCGGACTCGCGATCCAGGGTGTACCACTCCGGGCGCCTGGCCTCCATGAAGAAGTCGATGACCTCCTGGCGGAACTTACGATGCTCGTCGGTCAACCTGCTCATACTCTTGTTTTCCTTTCGATGCTTGCCACGTCAGCCGGGGACCTCGGCGGCAAGCTGCTTCAGCGGTCTGCGACCCGGTACAGGCCCGAACCGACGTCATAGACTCCGTGCGAACCCCGCAGCACGAACGACACCTCGCGTTGCAGCCCCTCGGCTCCGGCATCGAACGGGTCGCCGATCGTGGCCTGCATCTCCAAGTCGTCGCCGACACAGGCAATGCCGCGGTGCTCGCAGCGGAAGCCGATCAGTTCTCCGGCCGCTGGTCCGATTGCGACGGCGGCATACGCCATCCACGACACTCGCAACGATCCGTTGACCACGGCATCGCGGAACCCGCGTTCGCGGGCGAACTCACGGTCGTAGTGGATCGGGTCGACGACCCCTGCCGCGGCCGAGTAGTAGGCCAATTGCGTCATCGTGGCCGGAGGGAGCGCACCCGACCATGTGGCCGACTCTGGCGTTCCGGACAGGCCACCGGCCCATTCGTACAGTGACAGTGCTGCCTCGTGGTCCGTCATCATGCGCTCTTCCGGTAGATCATCCACTGCCGGATCTCGGCGAACAGCTCCCCCGCATCCCCGGTCAGTGCATGCTTGACCACCACGAAGTCGCGGGGTCCGCCCTTCATCGCCTTCTCATAGCGCGACTCGATGGTCACGCGCGATCGAACTCGCGAACCGGCGGTTATCGGCATGAGCGGTGTGATGCTGCTACCGCCGTTCACCCCGCCGCTGCCCCCGGGAATCAACGGGGCCGGCCTCAGGTCCGAACTCACATCCACGTTCCGGCGAAGCAGATTCGTCAGGAGACCCAACGGGACGGTATCCCCGCTCTCAGGCAGCCCGGCGCGCCAGTGCACTGCTTCTTCGAATCGGGATATCGACGTCGTATCGACGGTGACCGGTCCGGATTCGCGCAAGAACTCCTCGTCAGCCACGGCCGGCTCCAGCGGTCTGCAGCTCCCGGCTGCTCTCGGGACGAAGCAGCATGCAACGCTCGACCGGGAAGCGCAAGCGCACGACGGCACCGGCCGGATGGGGCTCCGCAGCGGTGAAGTCGTCGGCTATGACCATCCCGACCCCGTCTACGGCGAGCGCGTACCGGACGCGATCGCCGAGGTAGGTCGCGTGTTCTACTTCTCCCGACACTTCGTTGCCCGGATTCCGGGTCTGGCTCGGACCGTCGATGCGAACGTCTTGAGCTCTGATCGAGAGCCACGTCGAATCGTCCAGTTCCGATTCCTGGCCCCAGTACGGAGCCGAGGGACTCACATCCAGCGAATGACCGGCCGCCAGCTCGGCACGGTGGTTCGCACGATCCACCTTCGAGACCTCGAACAGGTTCTCGACACCGAGAAAGTCGCTCGCGAATCGGTCCACGGGCTTCTCGTACAGGTCCCGGGCGGTTCCTTCTTGCACGAGCACTCCGTCGTGCATGAGGCAGATCCGGTCTGCCAGAACCATCGCCTCCTGCTGGTCGTGCGTGACGTAGATCGCGGCAGTCCCGAGCGAGTCGTGAAGCGAGCGCAGCAGGTAGCGCATCTCGTTGCGCAGCTTGGCATCGAGATTGGAGAGCGGCTCGTCGTAGAGAATGACATGCGGGTCGGAGACGAGTGCCCGGGCCAGGGCAACACGTTGCTGCTGCCCGCCCGAGATCTCGGACGGATACCGCCGACCCAATCCGCTCAGGCCGCACTTGTGCAGCACGCTGTTGATCCGGTCCGCGCGCTCGTCCACGGGGGTGTGCGACACCTTAAGCGGGTATGCGACGTTGTCGAACACGGTCATGTGCGGCCAGATCGCATAGTTCTGGAACACCATGCCCATCCGGCGTTGGTGAGCGGGAACATCCACGCCCGGCCCGAACAGTTCGCGCCCGTCGAAAGTGATCCGCCCGGCCGTCGGCGTTTCCAGCCCGGCAATGCACCGCAACGTCGTGGTCTTGCCGCACCCGCTGGGACCGAGAAGACTGACAATCTCGTTGTCCTGAAGGGTCAGATTGAAGCCCTTCACAACGGTGTTGCCGCCGAATGTCTTGACCAGGCCTTCTACTTCAATCATGCCTTGCGCCTTTCTGCTGTCTGGATTCCGTCACCGAGGCAACGAACTGCTGAGCTTGACGTCTTTTCCGAACGTCGCACGGAATATGAGGATGACGACTCCCGAGATCACGACCTGGATCACCGCGAGCGCACTCGCCTGCCCGTAGAAGCCGTCATCGAGGTAGATCCAGGAGAAGACCGGCAGCGTCCGGCTGTTGATGCCGAAGAGCATGATCGACGTGCTGACCTCCCGCATCACGAGCAAGAACACGATGATCCACACTGAGACCGCGGTTCCGCGCAGCAGCGGAAGGTTGACGTCGCGAAGCGAGCGGAGTGGCGTTGCGCCGGCTATCCGGGATGCCTCGCCCAGGCCTTTGTCGATCTGCATCATGCCGGCCCCGAACATGCGCGCGCCGTACACGATGTGCAGGGCGATTAGCGCGATAAGCAGGGAGGCGAGCGAGCCGTAGAGCGGCGTAGCGACGAAGACCCAGAGCAGGCCGAGGCCGAACACGATGCCCGGAATGCCGATCGGGACCGCCGCCAGGTAGTCGGTGATCGCGGGAATCAGGGGTCGCTTCGCCCGGATGGTCGTGAATGCCATGAGCAAGCCGACGATGCAGACCACGATCGCTGTGCCGATCGCCAGCATCACCGAGTTCTGGATGCTCGACTGAATCTTCGGGTCGCCGATCATCTCGCCGATGAACTCGAACGAGAGTGCTTCCCACTGGAGCCCGATCGAACGTTCGTGCATGAGCGCCCGCAAGATCACCGCACCGGTTGGCAGAATCGTGCCGACGAGCGCAAACACCGAGCAGAACGCGACGATCAGTACCTTCGCGAAACGGCTCAAGCGAATGTCTGTCGCGCGCTTGCCCTTGCCGCCGACCGTCGTGTAACGGTCGGCGCGCTTGCTGATCCGCCGGTAGTACCACAGCCCGATCAGGCTGAGTGCGATGAGGATGGTGCCTTCCGCTGCGCCGATCGCCGGGCGGACCGGATACTGGCGAATCGACTCGTAAATGTCCGACGGCAAGGTCGTGTAACCGATCTGCCGCCCGAGGTACTCGGGCACCGCGAAGTTCTCGAGCGCAAGAATGAAGATGAACAGTGCTGCCGCGGCAATGCCCGGCCAGACCACGGGGAATGTGACCGTTCGCAGCCGACGCCACAACCCGGCACCCGACATGGCGGCTGCCTCTTCTTGCTCCGGGTCGCCGGATCGGAACAGCCCATAGGTGAACAGGAATGCGTAGGGCATGAACAGCAGCCCGAGCACCCAGACCATTCCTTCATAGGAGTAGATGTTCACGATGTCGTCGCCGCCGGTGATCTGGGTCCAGTAGTAGTTGATCCAGCCGGCGCGAGGCGCCGCGAGAATGGTCCAGGCGATGATGGTCAGAACGCCCGAGAAGAACATCGGGATTATGAATAGCGTGTGGAAGATGCGCCGCCCGGGAACGTTCGTGCGGGCGATCACCCAGGCCAGCACCGACCCCAGGAGCGTTGCCATGACGGTCGATGGGAGCGCGAGCAGAATCGAGTTGAACGTCGCTTGCTGGATGAGCCCGCCCCCGAACAGCGACCCGTACGTGTTGGCGAGAGCGTCAAGCGTGAAGTGGGCGTTCGGATCGCCGAAGCTTCCGCTGCGGATGGCACCGTAGCCCAGGGCGATTATCGGCGCACCGACCAGCACGACCATCAGCACCAGCAGGCCGACCGGAAGGCCGTTCCTGGCCAGCGATTTGGCGATGCTCTTCGCGATCGACTTCTCGGTGCCCGTTGCGGGTGGCCCGCCGGTGTCACTGGTAGTCGGCTTTGTCAACAACATCTGGCCTCCGTTGGCGCGTGGTGCTGCCTGGCCCGCCCGTTTCGGCGGGCCAGGCAGCGTTGGATTACGGTTGAGCGCCCAGACGCTCGTACATGTCCAGCCGAAGTTCCTCGTAGTTCTCGATCAGGTCCTCGGAAACTGGGTACCAAATGGCTTCCTCGGGCAGTGGCTTGAACCAATCGGTCTTCGCCAGCTCCTTGAGGATCGGTTGCGAGTTCTGGTACTTGGCCTGCGCAGGCACGTAGTTCATCTCTGCGATCGTGCGCTGGCCGTCCTCCGACTGAACCCAGGCTGCGTAGAGCCGAGCAGCGTTCGGATGCGGTGCGTTGGCCGAGATGCTGATAGTCGCCGACGCGAGCCGAGGGATCAGCTCTGGGTTGATCCAGCGGATGTCCGAACCGGACGCCACTTGCGCGAGTTCCTGGTTGCGGGTACCCGACATGTAGATCGAGATCTCGCCTGCGAGCAGGGCTTCTCTCGCTGCAGCCGAACCGGTGTAGAGCTTGGCGCCGTGATCCTTGAGCTTGGTCAGGAACTCCGGGCCGTACTGGTCATGCCGGTAGAAAGTGAGCAGTGCCGCGTAGCCGGACGCTCCCGTGGGCAGGAAGATGCCCACTTCGCCCTCGAATTCCGGGTCGAGCAGGCCTTCCCAGGTGCTCAGCTTCTCCCGGGCGACTTCGAGCGGAATCAGGTCGGGGTTGTACTCGATCCGCAATTCGTTTACGAGGATCTCGTAGCCCATGTTGTCCTTGAGAAGCGCGTTCCCCAGGTTCTCCTGCACCTCGGGCGCGAACTTGTGCGGCACTATGTATCCTTCGGCCGCGAGGTCCGGCAACTGCGCGAACGCCGAAGCCTCGATCACGTCGATGACGTGCTGGCCTGCGCGTTCCTCAGTGAGGAACTGGTCGGTGCCCGCGATTCCCGACTTGCGGTCGAGCTGCACTTCGATACCGAACTTCTCGGTGAAGTGCTCCATCAAGGTCTCTTCGAAGCTCACCGGGGCGGAGTACCGCACGACGAGCGTGCCTTCCTCCTGTGCAGCCGCGATCAGTTCATCCGTGATCTCGATCGTCTCGACGCCGACTTCTTCTTCGTCTTCCGGTCCGGCATCTGCGGGGCCGGTGCAGGCGGAAAGCGCCAGCGCCGCCGCCATCACTGTGGCAACAGCGGCGGATGTTCGCCCACTCGACCACTTTGTTGAGTAGTGCATCACCAAATCCTCCGTTTTCTTGGTGTGATTTCCTTCTTGGGTGAAGGCTCTTCTTCGTGCAGGCTCTTCGTGCGGGCCCGTCAAGGGACCAACGCTTGAGCCTCGGATCTGAGCAGCCGGGTGATATCCGCGATCGGCGCGTCCCCACGCAACCAGGTCGCGATCGCGCCGGGGATCAGGTCGCTCACATCGGCACTGAACCGTTGCCGCAGCAATTGCCGGTGCTTGGCTGCCAGTTCCTGCTCGCTCGGCGGCGACGCGTGCGATCCGCGTGGCACCGCGACGAGTTCGTCGATCGCCGAACCGTCGGTCAGGGTCGCGCGAATGCTGGCCGCGAAACTTCCCGGGTGCTCGGTCCGCAATTGCGGATCGAGGCGCACATTGGTGCGAGCACTCAGCGCTCGCACTTCAGGCGCCATGACCGTCTCCCAGGTGAACTCGAGGGCGTCGCGGCGGCCGCGTGACAGGGCGATTCCGACAAGAGTCGGGATGCTGTAGCGAGCGGCGAAGAGGTTGCGCGGGTTCTGTTCGACGAGCGCTTGCTCGTCGCCGAACGCGATTCGCACATCGAGCTCGGCGATGCTCTGCGGGTCGAACGCGGGACGTTCGCGCATCGCGAGCGCGGCATCGATGCTCGAATGCGCGTACGTGCACGCCGGGTAGAGCTTGAAGTAGCTCGTCAGGATGAGGTATTCGGACCAGTGGCCGCGTTCCACGCCCTGGAAGGCCAGCCCGGCATCGAACGACTTGCCTGCCCGCGGCCCGAAGAAGTCTTCGACGAGTCCTGTGGCCGAACTCCATCCGGCAGCTGCATTGGCTCCCGAGATCACGCCTTGGGCTACGCCCATGCCCGGCAGCAGGTGGTAGAAATCCGCAGCTTGATTCGCGAATTCCCAGGGCCCGAGGATTGCGAGGCCGGCAGCGGCTTCGATCGCCGCTTCGATAGCGTCCGGCGACCTGCGCGAGGCCATATACGCCACGGCAGCGGCAACGGCCATCGAGTGCCGGCCCGCATTCGAGTGGAGCCCGGGGGCCATGCCTCCAGTGGCGAGGCCGATCCGGCCGCCGACCTCGTATGCGACGACGAACGCCGCCAGGCTCTCTTTGCCGTCGACGCCCAAGTGCTCGCTCGCAGCGAGAATTGCGGGAACGATGTGGATGGCCGGGTGCCCGCCCGAGCCGGGAAATCCTTCGCCCAGTAACTGGGCGTTTCCGCAACTGCCGTTGGCGAGCGCGGCGGCCACCGGAGAGACCGCGGTGCCGTTGCTCAGCATCGTGCAATCGCCCGAGCCTTCGGTGCCCAGCCACCCGTGCTCGCCCATGCCCTTGATGGTCGGATCGGCACTGCCTGCGGCGAGCGCTGCGAACGTGTCGACGAACACCGCCGTCGCGTGTTCCTTCACGTCGCTGCCGAGCGTTTCGTACGAGGTGTTCGAAGCCGCGAGCGACAAGTGCTTCGCGATCGACGCCGCGGCCACTAGTTGCGCCCTTCCGCTGCCGCGGGCGCGTCGCCCGAGCCCCGGACGTTGCTCCAATCCAGCCATGCTGCGACCGAAGCTCCCATGACTTTGGCGACGATCTCGGCACCCAGCGGCTGCAAGGCCACCTGGAAGGAATCCAGCGCCTCGCGGTAGCTGCAACTCAGCCGAGACCAATCGGTGCCCCAGAAGACCCGGTCGGCACCGAAGCTCTCGAGGACCGCCGGAACGGCCTCGGCGACGTCGGCGAACGGGAAGTCTTCGTGACTCTGCAGCGGTAGTGCGCTCGCCTTCACGGTCACGTTCGGATATTCGGCGAGCGCCAGAAGCGGCTCGAGCCTCGGCATGAGCGGCTGGTCTTTGTCGTTCGCGTGCAAGCCAAGGTGGTCGATGCAGAGCCGCAGTCCGGGATACTTCTGCGCGATCTCGCCCATTTCGCGCAAGAGCCCAGGAGCGTTGACCATCACGGGCAATCCGAGGTCTTGCAACCGCTGCCAGAGCCATTCGGCTTTGCCTTCGAGAAGCTGTGATCGTTGCGGCTCGTTGTAGAAGCTCAGCCGCGCACCCTTCATGCCCGGAATGCCCGGCCATGTCGAGACTTCTTGCTCGGCGCCGTCTTCGCAGAAGTCGAGCACGCCCATTACGGCGAAGCGATCGGGATGCTCGGCCGCGGCCCGCAAAGAGTAGTCGTTGGTGAATCCCACCCAGAGGCTCGGCGGGACCAGCACCGCGGCATCGACGCCAGCCGCGTCCATGACTTCGAGCAGATACTCGGTGTGCAGCGGCTCTTCGCGATGCACGCGCGAGCGCATTCCGGGAACCCAGGGTTCCTCGGCTGTCTCCGCACCCCAAGCATGAATTTGACCATCGATGATCGACATTGATCCACCCGTTCCTGCGTTCCGCTCAGCGGGACGCTTTGTCCGAACGAAGGCAACGCTAGCAAAGACTTCTGCACAATTGCAACAGTCAATGCCCAGATGCATGCTATTGTGGGTTCCGCTAGGAGGAACATGGCAGAACCCGAAGGCACCCGATCCGCGACCAGAGTCGCGGAAATACTGGTCGAACTGGCCGGTTCCCAGTCTGGGCTGGGCGTCGCCGAGACCGCCCGGAGACTCGCCCTGCCCAAGTCAGTCGTGCACCGCGCATTGCAATCCCTGACCGCATCCGGCGTCTTGCGCACGGCCACCGACCAGCGCTACTACGCGGGCCCGGTGCTCATGGCCCTGGGGGCACGGGCAGTCCGAGAATCCGACCTCCGCGAGGCGGCTATACCTCAGCTGCATCACCTCATGGAGAGCACCGGAGAGACCGCCGCGTTGTCGCTACGAGCAGGACGCAGCCGCGTGCACATCGCGCAAGTCGAAAGCGCGCGCGAAGTGCGGATGATCGTCTCGCTGGGCATCGCGAGCCCGCTGCACGTCGGCGGAACCGGCCGCTGCATCCTCGCGTTCATGGAAGAACACGAACAGGAGCAGATCCTCGCCTCGCCTCTCGTCGCGTTCACCGAGCAGACCATCACCGACGCCGAGACTCTGCGGAAAGAACTCGAGCACACACGACGCGAATGGGTGGCTGTCTCGCATGGCGAACGTCAGCCCGATTCCTGCGTCGTCGCATCGCCGGTGCTCGACATGCACGATCAGCCGGTGGGAGCGATAAGCGTTTGCGGTCCGCGATCGCGATTCGAAGACGACAAAGTGGCCGAGTACGCAGCGCTCGTGCGCGAATCCGCGATCGAGGTCTCGCGTTCGATCGGCTGGGGAACGCGCAAAGGAGGCTGAATGAAGATCATCGTCTTCGCGAAGCAGGTGCCCGACACCTGGGGCGAACGAAAGCTAGTGCAAGCGACACGACGTGTCGACCGGACCGGAAGCGAAGCGGTCATCGACGAGATCGGCGAACGCGCGCTCGAAGCCGCGCTGAGCTATCAAGACGACCACGACGCCGAAGTCGTCGTCGCGACGATGGGCCCGGCATCGGCCGAAGCCGTCGTCCGTCACGGCCTCGCCCTCGGTGCCGATTCCGGCATCCATGTTCTCGACGAATCCCTCGAGGGCGCCGACGCGCTGACCACGGCGAAAGTGCTGGCGGCAGTGGCGAAGCGAGCAGGATTCGATCTCATCGTCACCGGAAACGAGTCGACCGACGGCCGCGGCGGGATCGTCGGGGCGATGGTGGCCGAGATCCTCGGGATTCCGCATGCCACGTTCCTGAACTCGCTCGAGATCGAAACGACCGAGGTTCGCGGGGAGCGCGGAACCGACTACGGCACACTCGAAGTCGTCGCACCATTGCCGGCGCTGGTCTCCGTGACCGAACAAGCGCCATCGGCGCGATTCCCCGGATTCCGCGGAATCATGCGAGCGAAGAAGAAGCCGCTCGAAGTGGTCTCCGTGGCGGAGCTCGGCCTCGACGGGCTCGAAGCCCGCTCCGTCATGCTCTCCGCGGCCGAGCGACCTGCCCGGACCAGCGGAAAGAAGATCGTCGACGAAGGCGAGGCAGCACAGGAACTCGTGGGCTTCCTCGCCTCCCGGCACCTGATCTAGGAGGACTCGCCAATGCCCCACGCCCTAGCGCTCATCGAACGAGCTCCCGACGGCCGAATCCGCAACACCGCGCAAGCGTTACTGTTCGCGGCGTCCTCGATCGGCACGCCCGTGGCCGTCGTCGTCGCCCGGCCCGGCGAAGCAGTGACCCTGCAGAAGGAGCTGGCGGACCTCGGCGCGGCGAAGGTGTTCGTCGCCGAAACCGAGTCGGCAGGCTCCGACCTGGTGACCCCGCTGGTCTCGGCATTGTCGGCGGCCGCATCCGCATACGATTCGCGCGCGATCCTGCTGTCGCATTCGACCGACGGCCGCGAAGCGGCCGGCCGGCTGGCGGTTCGCCTCGACGCCGGCCTCGCGACCGACGCGATCGGAATTGGCCTCGAAGACGGACGCATCGTGCTCTCGCACGACATGTTCGGCGGCGCCTGGACCGCAACATCCACGATCGAAGGCGCTCCCGCAATAGTCACGCTGCGTCACGGCGCGATCGACGGCAAGGCCGACCCGGTGCAGGCGGAGCTCGAAACGGTGGCGATCGATTCCGGCGTTTCGGCCTCCATCGGCGCCGTCCACGAGCTGTCCGGACAAGTGGGTCGTCCGGACTTGCGAACGGCACAGAAAATCGTCGCGGGCGGTCGCGGGCTCGGATCGGCCGAGAGTTTCGCCCTCGTCGAGCAACTGGCCGACGCCCTGGGCGCCGCGATCGGCGCATCCCGCGCAGCCGTCGAGTCCGGTTTCGTGGGCAAGTCGGCACAAGTCGGGCAAACCGGCGTGATCGTGGCGCCGCAGCTTTATGTGGCCCTGGGCATATCCGGAGCGATCCAGCATCGGGCGGGCATGCAAACCGCCAAGACCATCGTCGCGATCAACAAAGACGCGAGCGCGCCGATTTTCGACGTCGCAGATTTCGGCATCGTCGGGGACGTCTTCGAGATCGTTCCGCAATTGATCGAGGCCATCAAGACTCGCCAGTAGCGCTTCACGACCCCGCTCGGCGGAACGCTCCGGCGCTCGAATCGACGCCTACAGGAAGGCCGCGAAAAATGACCACCATCGCCAAGAAGCCGAAGTCGCGCTGGATCGCCCTGGCCTGGCTCATCCCGGGCGCACTCGTGGCACTGCTCGTCGTCGTGCTCGCTGCTCAAGCGCTGCGCTCCTGGGAGCCGGTCCGCGACTTCATCGCCCAGTTCCCCGGGCAGACCGCCCGGCCGGAAGCAGCGCCCATCGGAATTCCCGCATGGCTCGCGTGGCAGCACTTCTTGAATGCCTTCTTCATCGTGCTCATCATTCGTACCGGCTGGCTCATGCGCCGCACCACTAGGCCCACCGCCTACTGGACGCGCACCAAAGGCCCGTTCCGCACCAAGAACCCGCCGAGCAAGATGGCCATCGAGAAGTGGTGCCACCTCACGCTCGATGCGCTATGGATACTCAACGGCGCCGTATTCGTGGTGCTCTTGTTCGCCACCGGCCACTGGTCGCGCGTCGTGCCGGTCGACTGGGATGTCATCCCGAATGCGCTGTCGGTCGGGATCCAGTACCTCTCGCTGGATTGGCCGACCGAGAACGGCTGGATCCACTACAACGCGCTGCAATTGCTCGCATACTTCGTGACGATCTTCGTCGCGGCGCCCCTCGCGATGATCACAGGCCTGCGGCTTTCGCCGATCTGGCCGGCCCGATGGAGTCGGATCGATCGCGCCTTCCGTACCGATGTCGCACGGGCGATACACGTGTGGGTCATGGTCTATTTCGTGCTGTTCATAATCGTGCACGTGACCCTGGTGCTCGCGACCGGCGCGATCCGCAACCTCAACCACATGTACGCCGTGCGAGACGATGAGAGCTTCGCCGGCTTCTGGTGGTTCGCCGGCTCGATCGTGCTCATGGCGATCGCGTGGGTGGCGATCAGGCCGACGATCCTGCGACCGATAGCGTCGCTCACCGGAAAGGTCAGCAGGTAGGCCCGGCATCTGCCGC
>CAYRUW010000029.1:0-11764 GCA_964427465.1 uncultured Diaminobutyricimonas sp. | reverse complement strand
GAAGGTCGGGGGTTCGAATCCCCCTGGGTCCACAATTGAAGACGTACTAGAACTCCTGACATCCGTTGAGGTCGGTTCTGGTGCGAGGGCGGCGAGGGGCTCAGCGAGTCGGATCGTCGCCCTTTCGTCTTCGCTGATCTCGATGCCGTCGGTGAGCGCTTGGTTCGCGAGCCGCTTGCCTTGGTCGTTCGTGCGGGCGTAGAGCGTGGCGCAGTCGACCAGCAGGCTGAGGGCTGTGCTGAGTTGTTTGCGTGCTCCGGTGTGGTGGTCGTGTTCGCTGGCGAGTCGGCGGTCGATGTCGGCGAGTCCGGTGCGGATGCGGTCTTGGTGGCGCTTGAGGGTGTCGAGGTCGATGGCGTCGGCGAAGTGCGCCGCCAGGAGCTTGTCGCTCTCGTTCTGGAGCCGCTGGCGGTTCTCGGTCAGCTCGGCCAACTCTTGGGAGCGGGAGGCGAGGCGTCCATCGAACGCGGCCTCGACCTGGGCTGCGAGGGCGGTGTACTCGGCCTCGGTGATCGTGATGTCTTGGTAGCAGTCGGCGACGAGTTGCTCGGCGACACCGATGGGGACGGCGCGGCGAGTGCAGTTCTTACGTTTCGAGGCCCGGCCGGAGCAGACGTAGTACCCATAGCGGACGCCTTGCTTGTTCGCAGGGTAGTCCAGTTGCATCCGTGATCCGCACGATCCGCAGTACAGGGTGCCTTTGAGGTAGTGGTCGTGTGAGCGTCGCCGTTCGGAGGCGATCTTGCGCGAGTCGAGGAGTCGTTGGACGTGCTGCCAGGTGTCGATGTCGATGAGGGGTTCGTGGGTGCCGGGCTGTTCTGCGCCTTTGTAGCGGACGATGCCGATGTAGTAGGGGTTGCGCAGGATCTTGAAGAATCCTGATCGTGCCATTGGGCCGGAGGGGCGCTTGGGTGTGGGGACGGTGGTCAGGCCGCGTGCGGTGACCTCGGCGAGCAGGTCTACGACGGTGCGGTCTCCGGTGGCGTACTGCTCGAACACCCACCGGATGAGCGGTGCGCGTTCGGGGTCGATCTCCACGGTGCGGTACTCGCGGCCCTGACCGTCGCGCTTGCGGACGTTGAGGTAACCGATGGGTGCACGCATGGGCGTGCCGCCGGTCTCGAACTTCTGCGTGAGGCCTTTGGTGACTTCGGTGGCGAGGTTCTTGGAGTAGAACTCGGCGATGGACGACATGATGCCGTGCAGCAGCATCCCCGAGGGTGTCTCGTCGATGTTCTCCGTGGCCGAGACGAGAGTTACTCCTGCTTCGACGAGGCGGCGGTGGATCTCCACATCGTCGACCCGGTTGCGGGCGAGGCGGTCGACTTTGTGCACGATGCAGTAGCTGACCTGATGGGTCGCGATGTATTCGAGCATCCGTTGCAGGTCGGGTCGATCAGCAGAGCGGGCGGATTCTCCGGCGTCGACGAACTCCGCCACGACCCGCGCGCCGAGAGACTCGGCTTTGCGGGCGTTTGCCTCACGTTGGGCGGGGATCGAGAACCCTTCGTCGCGTCCGCCCTTGGCTGCTTGTTCTTTGGTGGAGACCCGCTGGTAGGTGACTGCCGTGAACATCGGGGCGGAGTCGGTCTCAGCGTGCGGGGCGAGGAGTGTCATCGTGATCTGTTCCTTGCTCATCTGCCGGAGCAGATGGTGATGCGTCGTGGATGCTCGGAGCGCCGATGCGGCGCTGGCGTTCATCGAGTTCGTGGGCGTGGAGTTCGTCGGCGAGGTGCAGCACGAGGTCGACCAGACGAGCGCGATCAGGTGCGGAGCGCACCCGAGGTTCGGCCGAGATTCGCCGCCCCGTGTTCGTTATCCGGTAGTGCCTCATGCCTGACAGGTGCGCTCGGTGCCTGTCGGCGCGGGAGGTCGTGCTTGCGTTCACGGCGGCGGACGGTGATGAGTCGGGCGACTGTGATGGGGCCGTTGATGAGGAACTTGAACGCGTTGATGATGCACAGCAGCACGATCAGGTGCAGCCAGCCGGGGCCACCATCGGCGATGAGAGTGGTGCACCAGGAGGCGATCGCGAAGTAGCCGACGGAGAGCAGCATGGCCGGGATTCCCCATCGGAGCCCTCGCCTGGTGCGCAGGGCGTCGAGCAGAATGTTGGTGGGCATCCAGACGCGCATGAAGGTGCGGATGCGGGTGCTGGTGTTCCAGATCAGTCGGAGCATGACGGAGTCCTCCCAAGCGGCGACGCCTTGATGGGATGGACTCACCTGGGCGGGGTGCCCGGCTCGTCATGCCGCCTCCACGGAGGGTGACGGCCTAGCTGATGTGATGTCGCCTGTGCCCTTGATTCTACCGGGTCAGCTGAGACTCGGGAAGGGCACGCGTGTGGGGTCGAGCTGTGTGGCTCGACCCCACGAGTGTTCTTCGGAGGTTCAGGCGAGTTCGCCGGTGTCAGGGTTGAGGCTGGCGTAGAAGTCGTGCTCGATCTGGCGGCGGCGTTCGACGTCGGCGATGACGAACGCTACGAAGTCCTCGTCACGGTTCTCGATGGGGGTGTCTTCGATGGGTGCGGCGTCGTCCTCTCCTGGCCAGATCGTCTGGCGAGTGGGCCGGTCCCGGTCGAGCCGGGTGCCGCTGGCGGCGACCCAATCGCGCAGTCGCTGTCTGGTGTCGGCGAAGTCGCGATGCCAGCCGATCGGTGCCGAACCGTTTTGCTGCGGATCGAAGGCGTTGAGCCAGTGGGTGTGGAGCGCGGAGAGTTCCCAGTGCAGCTCGGGGTGCCGGTGCCACATCGGAGGAATCACCGAGGTGGGCAGCCCGTAGGTGCTGCGCAGCCAGTTCACCCACTGGTTCAGCTCCAACCATGCATTCTCTGCCTCATCCGCGGTCAGGAGGTTCCAGTTGATCGGGCCGGGCGGTTCCTCCAGCACCGGCCCGAGGCCACCGTGCGACTCAGGCATTGATGCGGGGTCGAGATCGGGGTCTGGCCGCTCGTCAGGATCTTCGGCTGGTCCGTGAGTGTGATCGCTCATGGTCTGCTCCCGGTTCAGCGGCCAAGCGTCGCAGGCTCGTGGGCTTGCGAGGACTGCTCGGGCCGTTCGAATGCCTGGTTGCGGTCAGCGCCGGGCGCGTCTCGACCCGGGCCGGGGCGCGGTTCGCGTTCGATGCTCAGTCGTGTGCTGACCGGGTTCGGGGTGAGGGTGTCGGCGCGGAACTCTTCGCGTTCGGCCCCGGTGGTGGGGTCGGTGAACTTCTCGAACCGTCCGGTGGCGATGAAGTCGTCGCCCTTCTTGAACAGGTCCATCGCTGCTTCGGCGGCCTTGTAGCGCACCGCGAGGTCGTGGAACGTCCGGTCGGTCTTGGTGAAAGTGCCGTCATCTTCGCGTCGCCAGTGGTCGACGCCGACGCGGGCGTAGAACCTCGGGGTGCCGGTCTTCTCGCTGTGGGTCAGTCGCGGGTCACCGGCGATGTGACCGATCATGATCGTGCCGTTCTTGATCCCCATCACGCATCCTCCTGTTCGCGTCGCACCGCCTCTCTTCGGCTGGTGTGACGGGAAGGTGCGCTCAGAGTCCCCATGGGGGAAGGTCACGCGATTCGCTACCAGTGCTGGTGAATGCTCCGGTGGTGCTCGGAGTCCGGGCCGGGTCGGCTCGCACCCCGAACGCCGCACGGTGCGCTCGTACCGTCTCCACGGTCAGCCCACTCGGAGGGCCCTGCGGCGTGGGTTCGGGCGGTGCCGCGTGGTCGATGTCTTCTTGCATCGCGGCCAGCTGGGTCTCGATTCGGGTGAGCTCGTTCTCGGCCTCTACGAGGGCCGCCGCGTGGCGGAAGGGCTGGCCGATGCGTTGCTCCGCGTCGGCGCGTTCGTGCTCGGCGCTGGTCAGGTCGTCGCGGGCTTGCTCCAGGAGTGCAGGGATGCCGGAGGCGCGGTTCTCGATGCGCTGGATGAGTCCGATACCGCCGTTGAGGAACGACTGGCGGGTCATAGTGAAGCCGCTGCGCGGCACTTCGTCGAGTCTGACGGTCACCATCGGCTCGGCCCCGAGCGCCGGACTGGTCGAGACGGTGACGTCGAAGCCACTGATCTTGCCGATCGTGCCGTAGTCGCGGGTGGCGTAGCGGGACGCCCATTTCAGGTCGGAGTTGTGCGCCCAGGACGCGAGCGCGTGGGCCGCGTCAGCGCGGGAGGTGTAGGTGTGGCCGCGTAGCTCGATGCGGAACTTCTCACCGGAGGTGTCGGTGACACGCGGCAGTACAGCTTCGAGGGCGTCGATATCGGAGGCGGCGCGGCGTGCGTGATCGCTGGCGCGGTCGCGAGCATGGGCGAGCATCGACTCGTTGCGGTGGTAGGCGCGCTCCAGCCGGCGCAGCCGTTGCACTTCGGTGTGCACGGTGGAGTGCTCCAACAGCAAAGGGTTGCCCGAACTGATCGCTTTGGCTTCTGCGGCAGAGAGCGCGGATGAGTCGATCTCCTCGATCTCGCGGGAGTCGAGGCTGCCGCGCATGAGCTGCGCGATGAAGGTGGCTTTGCGTTCGACGCCCTGCCACATGTACGAGTCGAATGACCGCTCGGTGACGAAGCGGACGATGCCGACCTCGGGATTCTGGTTGCCTTGGCGCAGGATGCGGCCCTCGCGCTGGGCGATGTCGCTCGGTCGCCACGGGCAGTCCAGGTGATACAAGGCGACGGCACGGTTCTGGACGTTGGTGCCGACGCCCATCTTCTCGGTCGATCCCATCAGCACCGCGACGTGCCCGGCGCGCGCGGCGGCGAACAACCTGGCCTTGTCCACATCGGTCTTGGCCTCGTGCATGTACCGGATCGACTCAGCAGGCATCCCGCGTGCGACCAGTTGCGCCCGGAGTTCGTCGTAGGCATTCCACCGGGTTGGGTTCGGGGTGCCGATATCGGAGAACACGAGTTGGAGCGCCCCGCGCAGGGGCGACTCCTGCCCCGTGAGCGGGTCGAGGTAGGTGTTGTCTTTCGTCTGTTCCCAGACCCGATGGATGCTGTCGGCGGCCAGATCGACCTTGGTCGGCCCCGAGGGGTCACGCGACGCGATCATGCGAATGTCGAGCGCAGCCTTGCGCCCATCGGTGGAGATGGTGAGCATGTTGTCTTCGCTCGGTGACACCGCCCGGGCCGCGACCTTCTCGGCGCGGGTGCCGAGGGTCTCGATGAACTGTTCCAGCTCGATCGTGGGCTGGATCGCCACCGTTGCCGGTGCCCGCCTGCCGTCGTCGCGTTCGGCGAGGTCGGGAATCGGCAGTTGCAGATCCTCAGCGGTCTTCACGTCGGCGAAGATCGACCAGAGCTTCAGCATCTCGGGCACGTTCTGGAACTTCGCGAACCGCGTCTTCATACGGAATGTGTTGTTTCCGGTGGGGGCCATCTCCATCTGAGTGACGGTCTGCCCGAACGTTGCCGCCCACGCATCGAGCGCGCCGATCCCGGCAGCCTCCAGCAAGTCAGGGCGCAGGTACTTCTGCATCACGAACGCCTCCGTCACCGAGTTCGAGATCGGTGTCGCGGTCGCCCCGGTGACGACTCGCTCGCGGCCTTGCGAGCGTAGGTATTCGAGCTTCATGTGCAGATCGCTGGCTCGGTTGGAACCCTCGATGGCGGCGTCAGCGATGTTGGAGTCGGTGGTGAGGTTCTTGTACATGTGCATCTCGTCGACGACCACGTAGTCGATGCCGGTGTCCTCGAAACACACCCCAGCATCCCGGCCGACGTCGATGCGAGCTTTGACCTTGTTCTCCAGCTGGAGCAGCTTGCGCTGGATGCGTTTGACGCTCATGGCGTTCTCACCCGTCGCGGTGGCGAGCACGTCCCGCATCTCGTCCACCTGGGCTTGGATGTACGCCTGCTGAGTCTCCTGACGAAGCGGAATCTTCTCGAACGCGCCCTGCGTCACCAGGACCCCATCCCACTCGTTCGCCGACGCCCGTGCGACAAACAGGCGGCGCTTGTCGGCGGTGAGGTCTTTGGACGAGGCAGCGAGAATCCGGGCCTGCGGATAGATTTGCAGCCACTCGCGGCTGAACTGTTCCAGCATGTGGTTCGGGATCACCAGCACGGGCTTGTCGATCAGCCCCATGCGGCGCATCTCCATCACGCCCATGATCATTTCCGCCGTCTTGCCCGCTCCGACCTCGTGGAATAACCCGGCGGAGGGCTCGGCGATCATCCTGGCCACCGCCGAACGTTGGTGTGGGCGCGGGGTGAAGTTCTCCGCCAGCCCCGGCAGGCTGAGGTATTCGCCTGCGTTCGTGTAATCCCTGAGCACGATGGAGTTGAAGCGCCGGTTGTACTCGGTCACGAGGGTGTGGGCGCGTTCGGGGTCTTCGAACACCCACTCGGAGAACCGCTCTTGCAGGGCGTCGGCTTTCTCCTGCGCGGCGGTGGTCTCCAGCGGGTTGAGCACGCGACGCTTCTTGCCGTCGACGTCCTCGATCTCGTCGTAGACGAGCAAGGTTCGCTGTTCCATGATCGCCTGGGCGATGTCCGGTGCGGGACGGCGGTCGGTTCCCCACTCGCTGGTGGACATGAGCCCTTGACGCCCACCGCGCACTTCCCACATGCCCGGCAGCGGATTCTCCACGTTCACGTCGCTGGTGCGCAGCAGCTCGTTCAGGAACTGGGCGTGAACCTCGGCGCTGATCCACACCGCTCCCATGCGGGCGCTTATCTCCTGCACACCGAGCGCTTCGGGCACGACCTCGGTCAGGGCGTCCACGTTCGTCTGAAACGCCGGGTCGTCGGCCGCGCGTGTCGTGGCCTGCTCCAGTTTCATGCGCACATCGCCTGAAAGGTAAGCGGGGGCGTGGATGAGTTCGTCGGTGACCGGATCGGTGAAGATTAGCCCGCCCAGCGCCTGCCGAGCCTCGGGCTCGTCCATGCCGAGCATGTCGGCGATTAGTGGCAGATCGATCCTGCCGGTGCGGTCGAGGCTGACCGCGATCGCGTCGGCGGGGGTGTCGACCCCTTGTGGTTCGGTTCGTGGGGAGACGACCCGGCGCGTCATGATTGCCGCCGGGGTCGCAGTCTGGTCTGTGTCGTCGAACTGCTCCAGGGCGAGCACGAGCGCCCCGAACGGGTCGCTGCGTAGCAGCCGGATCGGGGTCGGAACCGTGCGGGCGTAGGTGTCTTCACCGGCATCGTTGATGCGTCCGGTGCGGCGCAACGTGTAGCGGTTCAGCGGCCCGTACCTGCCGACGTACTTGCGGTAGTCGCGGTGCAGACCCTCGCGTGCCGCGTTGATCTCGTCGGTGTCATCGACGGTCGTGGCCTCCAGTTCGAGTAGCCGGTGTGCCGCGTCGCGCAACCCCAGCAGGGCACGCAACTCCGCTCCAGCCGACTTCGGCACCTCCAGCAGTTCGATCGCACCGGCGGCGACGGTGCCGAACCCGGTGTCGGTGGCGACGATGCTTCCATCCCACAGCTGCGGCGGCGAGGGCACACGGGCGGCCTGCCGCGCCTGATGCTCAACCGTGGGCGCGGTGAACGTCAGCCCGGTGCGGCGAGCACTGAACGTGATCTGATCGAGCACGTCAGCCAAGTCGGCTTCGAGCCGCTCGAGGTCGCCGTCGACCGTGACCGCTGGCCTGCCGTACATCCCCTGACGGATACGCATCTCACCGAGCACATGCTCGGGGCGGTGGTCGAAGTAGGCGTTGATCTTCGCCTGCTGCCCGTCCAGGCTGATCGGGGTGACCGTCTCCCACAGATCATCGGCAGGCGGTACGCCGTCTTCGCGGCGGCGCAGGATGAGCAGATCGGTCACCACGTCGGTGCCCGCCGTGCGCCGGTGCGCCCCGGCGGGGAGCCTGATCGCGCCCACGAGGTCGGCGAGCATCGCCATTTCCCGGCGCGCGCCGGGGTTCTGCGCATCCATCGTGTACTGCGACGTCAGTACCGCGACCATCCCGCCCGGCCTGACGAGCCGAAGGGATTTGAGGATGAAGTGGTTGTGCATCGACTGCCGGGTCGGGTTGTGCACAGGGTCATGCAAGGTCACATCCGAGAACGGCACGTTCCCGATCGCCGCGTCGAACGATCCCTCGGGCAGGCGGGTGTCGGCGAACGACTCGCCGCGCACCTCGGCGTGCGGGTATAGGGCGCGGCTGATCGCCGCGGTCACCGGGTCGAGTTCCACCCCGGTCATGCGCGCGTGCTCGGGTGCCATGCCGAGGAACGTGCCCAGCCCGGAGCCGGGTTCCAGCACGCTGCCGCTGTCGAAGCCGAGCATGGTCATTGCCCGCCACATCTGCCGCACGATCAAGGGGTCGGTGTAGTGCGCGTTGATCGTCGTGCGCGCGGCGGCATCCCACTCATCCGGGCTCAGTAGGCTCAGCAGTTGCTCGCGCTCGGTGCTCCAGTCGGTCTTGGACTCGTCGAACACATCTGGTACCGCGCCCCAGCTCGACCAGCGCGCAAGCGTCTGCTGCTCGTCGGCGGTCGCCAGGCGTTCCTGCGCTGCGAGCAACCGTGCGGTTTCTATGGCGGCTACGTTCGCGTGGAGGCGGGCTTTCGCGCCCGAGGGTGCGAGGTCGTCGTGTGTGGCGGGCACGAATCGCAACACCGGCGCGGCAGGCTCCGGGCCGGTGTCGTCAGCGGTGGGCGTTAGTGGACTTCGCGCAGGAAGCGGATCGTCGCTGCCTCCGCCAGCAGGCTCTGGTGCTCTTCCAGATACTGCCTCGGGATCTCCGCTTCGACCATGCCCTCCAAGAACCAGAGTGGCACGGCCCAGTCTTTGGCCTTCTGCTCCAGGTCGACCGTCGAGGGCATCAGATCGGGGGCGTCCTGCATTCGCTCGGCCCACATGATCAGGTTCTCGTCGTTCGGGGAGGTCTGGTTCCACTCCTGACGGGCCTCGTCCAGCGGCAGGCTCGGGTCGGTGACCCAGGCGAGTTGCTGCATCACGACCTCCTCCGCTATCCGTAGCGCCGTCATCCGGTGTGCCACGTCCTTGGTATAAGTCTCTCTCGAAGAGGGCTTCGTGGCCAGCAGCAAGGGGCGGTTCGTCTCGATCTGTCGTGCCAGTTCGGTGATCTGGCCTTGCGCCTCCAAGCCCAGCTCGGTGAAGAACCGGGTCGGGTTCTCGATCAGCTTGTACCGTTCCGGTGCGTGCGTCTTCCAGTGCTGCATCGCCTGTGCCCCGTACTTGTTCACATTCTGCTCCCTCCATGCCGGGCAAGGTTTCGGCGGCTTCGCTGATCTGCTTGTCGGCGGTCTGCTCGGCCAGCCCCCACAGGTCGAACTCCAGCTGACCGGGCGGCGCTTTTCGGCTCCTGCGTCTGGCCATGTGCTATCACCTCCACCACACTCGGGCCGTTGTCGTCGCTGCCCGTCGCCGAAGCTGTCGGTCGTAGTTCAGCGGTCGGTGAGATAGGTGCGGCTCAGGTGCCATTGGTGCCTCGTTCCAGCAACGCCTCGATCTCGGCGCGATCGGACTTCAGTCGGTCGCCGTCGGGTCGTTTCGGCCACGCGCGTAGGTCGGTGATGATCGGCGGGGCCGAGCGCAGCATGGTGACGGCGGTGCCGAACGGGAGGGTGCGGATGCGGTCGGGCGGCATGATCGGCACGCGCCTGATCGAGCGCTGATTCGAGCGGGTGCCGTGATCGCCCAAGGTCACGCTGTCGGTGAACTCGTCGCGTTCGCCAATCAACGCGGAGAGGTCTTGCAGATCACGGGAGTTGGATGCGCCGCCGAGGATGATCTTGGTGATCGCCGCATCCCAGATGGCGTTGGCTTGGTTCTCGCTCCACCGGTCACGCGCTTGCGCGAGGCTCTGGAGCACCGGCATGGTCGTGATGCCTGTGCCGCCGCCCTCGGCCATGAGCGTTGGCAAGCTCGGCAGCGGGCTGAGGTTGGCGATCTCATCCAAGATGAGCGCCATCGGCGGGTCGAGGCGCGCGCCCGGCGAGCGGGCGGCCACCCGCCTGGCGGCTTCTACGAGATCTTCGACGAATGCCGCGACCAGTGCGGCGCTGGCCCCCGCCCCGGCGCCGGTGGCGAGCAGGTAGAGGGTGCCGCGCGACCGGATGAACTTCTCTGGTTCGAAGTCCTCGCCGTCTCCCGGTGAGACCGCGTCGAGCACACGCGGGTCGGCCAAGGCACTGAGCGACAGCGAGACACCTTGCCAGATCGAATCGCGGGTGCGCGGGTCGGAGTCGATCATTGCCTCTAAGGACTCGGCCCATCCGCCCGCCGCGAGAGGGCTGTTCGTCAAGATCGCTACCGCGTCGGCGGCGGCGGTCGGGTCGAGCGTCCAGCGGAACAACTCGGCGGGCGGCCTGTGGTCGATCGCGGCCGCGTGCAGCAGGGCTTGCAGCGCGGAGCGGGTCTTGCCCTCCCAGAACCCGCCGCCCTCGACGCCGCCGGAGCTCAGCCCGGTCGCTGAGGCGAGGCCGGTGGCGCGAATCATCGCCGTCAGCGGGTCTTCGCAGCCCCTGATCGGTGACCATCGCAGCCCGGCGGGGATGCCCTCGGCCAGATGCTGCGGGTCAAACACGGCTGTCGGGCCGATGCGTTGCCTCGCGCGCAGGGTCGCGGTGAGGTTGTCCGGGCGGGTCGAGGTCACCACGACCGCGCCCGGTGCGTCCAAGATCGACGGGATGACGATGTGCAGGCCCTTGCCTGAGCGTGGTGGGCCGATCAGCAGAATCGAGTCCTCGACGCTGGCCCACACGTCATGCCCGTGGGAGGTGCCGAGCCGGTAGCCCACATCGGCGGGTGCCGGTCGTGTCAGCGAGGGGCGCAGGTTCGCAGCCCGATCCAGCAGCGCCTTCGTCGACGCGGCCTGGGCGACGTCGTGTTTCGTGGCGATTCCGGCAAGCCGGTGCGGGTCGGTCGCACTCTTGCGTGACTGGCGGCGCAGCAGCGTCCAGACCCAGGTGATCGCCGCCGCCAGCAGCGCGAGGAGGACGACCGCGACAATCCAGTACGCGACGACGTTCAGGCCCTCAGCCTCCAGCGCGGTCGCCGGGTCGCCGGGGTTGAATAGCACCCCGACGCCAGCAGCGGGGCCAGCCGCCGGCTGAGCAGTTCCGGTGAGGAACGCGGCCACAGACCCGGCCCCGCGCAGCAGCAGCGCGAGTGCGAACACCCCGATCAGGCCGATCATGGCGGCGTTGGTCAGCTCGTCACCGAAGGAGCCGGTCTGCCTGCCGGGTGCCGGAGCGCTCATGACAGGCTCCGCACAGTGAACGTGCCTGAGACTCGGCCCACCAGCACCACTTCGTCGCCGAGGTTGAGGTGGTCGTGGGCCAGGTCGATGAGCACGCGGGCTGTGCCGGTCGCAGCAGCGTCGGTGTGCCGGATGATGCGGCACAACGCGACGTCCTCGCCGGGCACAAAGCCCTCCCCGGTCACTTCCAGCAGCCGGGGCGCGTTCGCCGGTTCCGGTTTCGGCAGGTCAGGGGCTGGGATGTTCTTTCGGGCGGTGGCGGTGATGATGTCGGTGAACGTCGAGCCATCGGCCTCGGTGACCTCGACCCGTGCTGGGATCATCCGCTCGGCGGTGACCTGATCGACAATCCGCGCGAACGAGCCGCGCCGCCACACACCCTCGGCGACGGGTGCCGCGAGGGGCTCACCGTCGACGGTGGCACTCATCGTGCCGTCGTCGTGCACGGCCAGGCGGATCACCGGCATCGACACCGGCGCAGGAACAGAAGCAGAGGCGGGAGGTTTTCTCATGCCTGTCAGGTGCGCCCGCCGCCTCCCAGTCAGGCGTCAGAGGACCTCGGCGCGGGCGGTTCGTTCGCGCCGTTCATCCGCAGCTACATCCACCGCAG
>CAYRUW010000028.1:0-11789 GCA_964427465.1 uncultured Diaminobutyricimonas sp. | reverse complement strand
CTTCATGCTCGTGCCCGTGTTCACCGTCGCCGAGAACGTCATGCTCGGGCACGAGCCCACCTCGTTCGGCGGACGGCTCGACATCGAGCGCGCCCGTGACATCGTGCGCGACATCTCGGCCCGATTCGGCTTCCATGTAGACCCGGATGCGCTCGTGGGCGACCTGCCGGTGGGAGTGCAGCAGCGGGTCGAGATCATAAAAGCGCTCTCGCGCGACGCGAAGGTGCTCGTGTTCGACGAACCGACCGCGGTGCTCACACCCCAGGAGACCGACGAGTTCATGGCGATCATGCGCGAACTGAAGCAGTCCGGCACCTCGATCGTCTTCATCACGCACAAGCTTCGCGAAGTGAAAGAAGTCGCCGACCGGATCACGGTCGTGCGGCTCGGCAAGATCGTCGGCGAGACCGGCCCCTCGGCGACCAGCAGCGAACTCGCCTCGCTCATGGTCGGACGTCCCGTAGAACTCACCGTCGACAAGTCGCCCGCCAGGCCCGGCGAAGATGCGCTCGTCGTCTCGGGCCTGAACGTGCGAGACGAAGACGGCAATCGCCTCGTGGATCACGTGAGCTTCGAGGTCAGAGCGGGTGAGATCGTCGTGATAGCCGGGGTCCAGGGCAACGGACAGACCGAACTGACCGAAGCACTGCTGGGCCTGCAAGCGAACGTGACCGGGTCGATCCGGCTCAACGGCCGGGAACTCATCGGACGGTCGGTGCGCGAGATCCTCGATGCCGGGGTGGGCTTCGTTCCCGAAGACCGCAACGAAGACGGGCTCGTGGGCGCCTTCACGGTCGCCGAGAACCTCATGCTCGACCGCAGCGACGGACCGCCCTTCGCCGGGCGCGGCAATCTGCGCCTGGCCTTCCGGGACGAATTCGCGCGCGAAAAAGTGGAGCAATTCGATGTGCGGACGCAAAGCATCCACGACCCGGTGAGCAGCCTCTCGGGCGGCAACCAGCAAAAGGTCGTGCTCGCGCGTGAGCTGAGTCGCGAGTTGCGCCTCCTCGTCGCTGCTCAGCCGACCCGCGGCCTCGACGTCGGGTCGATCGAGTTCGTGCATGGCCGCATCGTGGCGGCGCGCGACTCCGGCATCCCGGTGATCGTGGTGAGCACCGAACTGGACGAGGCCGTCTCGCTGGCAGATCGGATCGCGGTGATGTACAAGGGCAGGATCGTGGGCATAGTGCCGCCGGACACCCCGCGCGACCAACTCGGCTTGCTGATGGCGGGCGAGAGCGTGAAGGGGGCGGCGTGACCGATCAGACCAAGACGACAACGACCGACGGGGTGCCCTCGGGCAACGGCGACGACCGCTGGCGCTCGGCGCTGCACCGGATCGTTAGCGGCAACTGGCTGCTCTCTCTGCTCGCCGTCGTGCTCTCGATCGTCATCGGCGGAGTGCTGATCGCAGTCACCGACCCCGACGTGGCAGAGGCGGCCGGCTACTTCTTCGCAAGGCCCGGCGACACCTTCGCCGCCATCTTCAGTGCGGTCGGCGGCGCCTACACGGCACTCTTCCAGGGTGCGATCTACGACTTCAGGCAAGACACGTTCTTGAAGGCGATCGAATCGCTCGGCGAGACCCTCACCTTCGCGACCCCGCTGATCGCCGCAGGTCTCGGCGTGGCGATTGGGTTCCGGGCCGCCTTGTTCAACATCGGCGCGCAAGGGCAGATCCTGATCGGTGCGGGCTTCGCCGGATGGATCAGCTTCTCGCTCGACCTGCCGGTGGGCGTGCACGTCGTCGTGGCCGTGCTCGCCGGTATCGTCGGCGGCGCCCTGTGGGGCGGCATCCCGGGGCTGCTGAAGGCGACCACGGGCGCGCACGAGGTGATCGTGACGATCATGCTCAACTACGTCGCGTTCTATCTGCTGAGCTATCTATTGCGCACGCCCGTGCTGCAGAACCCGATCTCGAGCAACCCGAAGTCCCCGCCGGCCGCCGAGACCGCGGTTCTGCCCACGTTGTTCGGAAATGCCTACGACGTGCACTGGGGGTTCATCCTCGTGATCGCGGGGACGGTCCTGGCATGGTGGCTGCTCGAGCGCTCGAGCCTGGGCTTCAAGCTGCGAGCGGTCGGGCTCAACCCGAACGCCGCGCGCGTGGCCGGCATCAACGTCAAGCGCATGTATCTATATGTCATGCTCATCGCCGGCGGCTACGCCGGACTTGCGGCCTCGGGCGAGGTGCTCGGCACGATCACGACCGGATTCACCAACGGCGTCGACGCAGGCATCGGGTTCGATGCGATCACCGTGGCGCTATTGGGCCGTTCGAATCCGTGGGGCGTGTTCGCCGCCGGATTGCTCTTCGGGGCCTTCAAGACCGGCGGGTTCACCATGCAGGCGTCCGAGCGGATCACCATCGACATCGTGCTGGTCGTGCAGTCGCTCATCGTGCTGTTCATCGCAGCTCCACCCCTCATCCGCGCGATCTTCCGGCTGCCGGTGCCGGGACGCACGATCGGAAAGGTGGCGGCGCAGTGACCACCGAAGTCCGCACCTCGCCCGACGAGGGCTCGCCGCTCTACGATCTCGAGCGCCGCACGTGGAAGGTTCCGATCGCTTTCGCTCTGCTCACGATCGTTTCGTTCGTGCTGTTCGTGCTGTTCGCAGAGGACGCGGTGAGCAACTTCAACCTCGCCTCTCGAGGCGACCTGTTCCCGCTGCCCGTCGTAAGCGTGCCCACGCTCGCCGGTGGCATCGTCGTGACCGCGATCGTGGGTGCGATCGCCCTCGCCGCGACGTGGCTCGTATACGGGCGGCGCAGGGTGCCCATGTGGCTGAGCGTCGTCGGTGCGATCGTCGCGCTATTCGGGTTCCTCTCCTGGGCGGCGGCCGGCAGCACGCTGCAAGTGCCGGGATTGTTCACGGGTGCGATCGCATTGTCGGTGCCGCTCGTGTTCGGCGCCATGGGCGGCGTCATGTCGGAGCGCGTTGGCGTGATCAACATCGCGATCGAGGGTCAGTTGCTCGGCGGGGCCTTCGCCTCCGCGGTCGTCGCGTCGATCACGGGTTCGCCGTTCGCGGGGCTCGTCGCGGCATCCGTCGCGGGTGTGCTCGTGTCGTTCGTGCTCGCAGCGTTCTCGATCAAATACCTCGTCGACCAGATCATCGTCGGCGTCGTGATCAACGTGCTCATCTCGGGCCTCACGGGCTTCCTGTACACGCAATGGCTCGCGAAGGACGAGAGCCTGCTGAACAGTCCCGATCGTTTCGAACGCATGGCGATTCCGGGACTTAGCCAGATTCCGATCGTCGGACCCGCCCTGTTCAACCAGACGATCATCGTCTACCTCATGTACATCGCAATCGCGCTCGTGACCTTCGGTCTCTTCCGCACCAAGTGGGGGCTGCGGTTGCGATCGGTCGGGGAGCACCCGCAAGCCGCGGACACCGTCGGCATCAATGTGCGCCGTACCCGGTTCTGGAACGTGTCGCTCGCCGGAGCGGTCGCCGGTCTCGGCGGTGCGTTCATCACCCTCGGTTCGGTGGGATCGTTCAACGAAGACATGACCGCGGGCGCCGGGTTCATCGCGCTCGCCGCAGTCATCTTCGGGCGCTGGCATCCGATCCGCGCCACTCTCGCGGCGCTGCTGTTCGGGTTCGCGAGCAACCTGCAGAATGCGCTCAGCGTGATCGGTTCGCCGGTGCCGAGCGAGTTCATGCTCATGCTGCCGTACGTCGTGACGATCTTCGCGGTGGCGGGCCTCGTCGGCCATGTTCGCGGTCCTGCCTCCGCCGGGAAGCCCTATGTGAAGTCTTGACGCCGAGCTGCGCGCCGCGATGGCCTGTGCGGATGCGAGCCGGTTGGAGGAAGTGATGGCGAAGATCGACTGGGAGTCGCTACGCGCCCGCGCCACCGAGGCGATGGGCAACGCATATGTTCCGTATTCGCGGTTTCCGGTCGGGGCCGCTGCGATAGTGGACGACGGTCGTGTGATCGCCGGCTGCAACGTCGAGAACGCCTCATACGGGCTGACTCTGTGTGCCGAATGCGCCCTGGTCTCGCAGCTGCACATGACCGGTGGCGGCAAGCTCGTCGCGTTCACGTGCGTCGACGGGCATGGCAACGTGCTCATGCCTTGCGGCCGCTGCCGGCAGTAGCTGTTCGAGCATTCGGCCGACCGCATGCTGCTGGCGACGGTCTCGGGCGTGCGGACCATCGACGAGGTGATCCCCGACGCGTTCGGCCCCCGCACCCTTTCCGCCTACCGTTCCTCGGAAGGTGAGATATGAGTGTCGAGGCTTTCGACGTCGTCGACTTGATCCGGATCAAACGCGACGGAGGCGGCCTGTCGACCGCTCAGATCGGCTGGCTCGTCGACGCGTACACGCGCGGTTATGTGGCCGACGAGCAGATGTCCGCGATGACCATGGCGATCTTCCTGAACGGAATGGGCCGCGATGAGATCCGCGACCTCACCCTCGCCATGATCGACAGCGGCGAGCGAATGAGCTTCGCGGAGCTTGGCAAGCCGACGGCCGATAAGCACTCCACTGGCGGGGTCGGCGACAAGATCACCCTGCCGCTCGCGCCGCTCGTCGCATCCTTCGGCGTCGCCGTGCCGCAGCTCTCGGGCCGCGGGCTCGGGCACACCGGTGGCACGCTCGACAAGCTCGAAAGCATTCCCGGCTGGCGCGCCGAGCTCACCGGAGACGAGTTGCGCGCGCAACTGGCGAACATCGGCGCGGTCATTTGCGCCGCGGGTCCGGGTCTTGCACCCGCCGACCGCAAGCTCTATGCGCTTCGCGACATCACCGGCACGGTCGAGAGCATTCCGCTCATCGCGTCGAGCATCATGAGCAAGAAGATCGCCGAAGGCACTTCGTCGCTCGTGCTCGACGTCAAGTTCGGCTCCGGCGCGTTCCTGCAGGATCCTGCCCGCAGTCGCGAACTGGCCGAGACCATGGTGCGACTGGGCACGGATGCGGGTGTTGCGACGGTCGCGCTCCTGACCGATATGAACGTGCCGCTGGGTCGAGCGATCGGCAATGCGAACGAAGTGCGCGAGTCGGTCGAGGTGCTCGCCGGCGGCGGACCGGCAGATGTCGTGGAGCTCACGATCGCGCTTGCCCGCGAAATGCTGGCCTTGGCCGGGCAGCCGGATGCGGACCCGGCCGAGAATCTGGCCAACGGAAAGGCCATGGACGTGTGGCGCAAGACGATCGCGGCCCAAGGCGGCGATCCAGACGCGCCCCTGCCGAAACCGAAGGAGCAGCACGTGGTTACTGCCGGCCGGAGCGGCGTTCTGCTCGGCATGGAGGCCCTGCCGTTCGGGGTGTCGGCGTGGCGGCTCGGCGCCGGCCGGGCCCGCAAAGAGGACCCTGTGGTGCATGCCGCCGGAATCGACCTGCATGCCAGACCGGGCGACCGGGTACGGGCCGGCGATGCGCTGTTCACGCTGAATGCGGACGACCATGCCCGTTTCGAGCGTGCGCTGCAAGCGCTCGAAGGCGCGTATCGGATCGGCGATGCCGGCGATCAGGTGGTGGCCGCGACGCCTCTCGTCGCCGATCGCATCGCGGCCGCCTGACGGTCGAACCGTGCCGCGGCGCCTGCGCGCTGCTCGCTCGTGCCGCCGGTGCTGGCCGGTGTAACGCCGCCCGGCCGCTCGGCCCACGGCCGCTCAGCCGATGCGGGCGAGGGCGTCTACGACGAGGTCCCAGAACCGCTCCGCGTTCAGGCCCAGGGCGACGCTCGTGGTGCAGTCCGCCGGAGCCGGCGAGCGGAGGTCGGCGACTGTCATGCCGAGCGTGAGGGAGCCGGTGAGTTCGACATCCAGCGGCGCCTTGCGAACCTCGAGCACGGCGCGGTCGATCACGTAGGCGACCGCGCACGCATCGTGCACGGGCGGATGCTCAAAACCCTGCGCCTCGCGGTAGGCATTGCCGAAGAATTCGAGCAGTTCGCCGACAAACCGAGCGGGCGCCGTGCCGAGCGCGGCGATGCGCGCGGCGACCTCCGGAGTCGCGAGCGCTTCGTGTGTGGCGTCGAGCCCGACCATGGTCACCGGCCAGGGCTCGTTCACCACGATGTGCGCAGCCTCGGGGTCCACCATGATGTTGAATTCGCTCGTAGCGCTCCAATTGCCGCCACGCACGCCGCCGCCCATGAACACGACCTCGCGCACGCGCGGCACGATCCGCGGTTCGAGTCGCGCCGCGAGCGCGATGTTGGTGAGCGCGCCCGTCGGCACGAGTGAGATCGTGCCCGGCTCATGCGCCATCACGGTCTCGACGATGAACTCGGCGGCGTGCCGGGGGTCGAGTTCGAGCTGCGGTTCCGGGAGTGCTGGGCCGTCGAGCCCGGATTCCCCGTGGATCTCAGGGGCGACCTCGATCGGCCGTACCAGCGGCCGGTGCGCCCCCTGGGCGAACGGAACGTTCTCGATGCCGGCGACCCGCGCGACCGCGAGAGCGTTGCGGGTCACCTTCTCGATCGTCTGGTTTCCGGCAACCGTGGTCACGCCAAGCAGTTCGATCTGCGGGCTGCCGTGTGCGAGCAGCAGGGCGATGGCGTCGTCGTGCCCCGGGTCGCAATCCAGGATGATCCGCGTGGCCATCGCACGAGCATATTCCGCAAGCGCTCACGGTGTCCCGCCGCCACCCGGTTCACACGCGGCGTTGGGAGTCATGCCTTAGATTTGAACCATGGGCGAAGCTGCGGATGACCTGGCGTTCGGCGGTTCCGTCGACATCCGCGCACTGCCCAAGGTCTCGCTGCACGACCACCTCGACGGGGCACTGCGCCCGCAGACGATAATCGAACTCGCCGACGAGATAGACCTGGATCTACCCGCGACCGATGCCGAAGCGCTCGGCCGCTGGTTCGCCGAGCAGAGCGACTCGGGCTCGCTCGTGGAATACCTGAAGACGTTCGATGTCACCACCGCCGTGATGCAGACCCGAGAGGGTCTCACCCGCGTCGCCCGCGAGTTCGTGCAAGATCTGGCCGCCGACGGTGTGATCTACGGTGAGGCGCGCTGGGCACCCGAACAGCATCTGTTGCGGGGCCTGAGCCTCGACGAAGCGGTCGAAGCCGTGCAGGCGGGACTCGAGCAAGGCGTCGAGGACGCGCGCTCGACCGGTCACCGCATCCGCGTCGGACAGCTTGTGACCGCGATGCGGCACGCCGACCGCGGACTCGAAATCGCCGAACTCGCGGTGCGGCACCGACGGCACGGCGTTGTCGGCTTCGATTTCGCCGGCGCCGAAGCCGGCTATCCGCCCAGCCGCGCACGGACCGCGTTCGACTATCTGGCCAGCGAGTTCTTCCCCGCGACCGTGCACGCGGGCGAGGCGGACGGGATCGAGAGCATCCGCAGTGCACTTATCGACGGTCGTGCACTGCGCCTCGGGCACGGCGTGCGCATCGCGCAAGACATCGCGGTCGAAGGCGAAGACGACGAGAACACCTATGTGACGGTCGGGTCGGTGGCGCAATGGGTCAAGGATCGTGAGATCGCCCTCGAACTCTCGCCGTCGTCGAACCTGCAGACCGGGGCCATCGCCGAATGGGGCGACGAGCTCGTCGACCACCCGTTCGATTTGCTCTACCAGCTCGGCTTCAGGGTGACCGTGAACACCGACAACCGGCTGATGAGCGGCACTACTTTGACCAGGGAGCTCGAACTGCTCATCGACACCTTCGAATACGAGCTGGCCGACCTCGAGGTGTTCCAGCTCAACGCAGCGCACGCTGCATTCCTGCCGCTCGAAGACCGCGAAGAGCTCGCCGACAACATCGCCGACGGGTTCGGGCGCGCACGATGAAACTGCCGCCGCTGCCGGACACCGCCATCCATCTGGGTGCCACGGCGAGCGACTGGCGTGGGGCGGTGCGACTCGCCGCAGCCGCCCTGGCCCGTTCCAACGCCGCGCGTCCCGGCTACGGCGACGAGATGATCCGGATGATTCAGGAGCACGGTCCGTACATCGTGATCGCTCCGGGACTCGCCCTCGCGCATGCGCGCCCGGGCCCAGAGGTGCTCGCCGATGGGCTGGCTCTCGTGACCCTGAGTTCGCCGGTATCGTTCGGGCATCCGCACAACGACCCCGTGCGCGTCGTGCTCGGCCTCGCCGTGAAGTCGCCGAGTGGGCACTTACCGGCGGTCGCCGGCCTCGCGAACGTGTTCAACGACTCCGCCGCGGTCGAGCGGCTGGCCATGGCCGAGACCCCTGACGAGGTGCGCGGGATCATGGGGATCGCCGGCTGAGCACGCGCGCTTGGCGGATGGCCGGAGCCGGTCAGGCGAACAGCTCGCGTACCGCTTTCTCGAGGCCGGTCACCGTCGCGTTCGCCGTGGCCATGCGCTCGTCGGGGTCGCCTTCGGTGCTCGAAGCGTCGATGTAGATCTTGACCTTCGGCTCGGTGCCGCTCGGGCGTACGATCACACGGGAGCCGCCTGCGAGCCGGAACCGCAGCACGTCGCTCGAGGGCAGGTCTTCGAAGCCGTTCGCGAAATCGTCGAACCGCTCGATCGCAGAACCCGCAAGTGCCGTCGGCGGATCGTCGCGCAACCGCGACATGATCCGTTCGATCTCGGCGAGCCGGGTGACCCGGATCGATACCTGACCCGAAGCGAAAGCCCCGAACCGGGCGGCGAACTCGCGCAAACGGTCGGCGACGGTGCGGCCTTCGGCCTTGAGTTCTGCCGCCATCGCGAGAAAGTCGACCGCAGACGAGATGCCGTCCTTGTCGCGCACTTTCTGCGGGTCGACCAGGTAGCCGAGCGCCTCCTCGTAGCCGTAGACAAGACCCGGAGCTCTCGAAATCCACTTGAAACCGGTGAGCGTCTCCACGTGGTCGAGACCGTAGGCGCGGGCGATCTGGCCGAGCGCGGGCGAACTCACGAGCGACGCGGCCAGGGTGCCTTGGCCGTTCGCGCGTTCGGCCGCGCGCCACCCGAGCAGCGTGCCGATCTCGTTGCCGCTCAAGCGCCGCCAGCCCGCCGCATCCGGGATCGCGATGGCCAGCCGGTCGGCATCGGGGTCGTTGGCGACCACGAGGTCCGCGTCGTGCTCCGCGGCGGCCGCGAGGGCGAGATCCATCGCGCCGGGCTCCTCGGGATTCGGGAAGGCGACCGTCGGGAACGCCGGGTCCGGGTCGATCTGCTCGTGCACGACGTGCGGCTGGCCGAAACCGGCGGCCGTGAACACACGCCGGGCCGTCTCCCAACCGACCCCGTGCATTGCCGTATACACGAAACTTAGCTTCCGGGGCTCGGCCGGCGCGATCGCGGCCGTGCGGGCGATGTATTCGTCGACCACGCTTTCGCTCGCGATTTCGTATTGCGTCGAACGGGGCAAACTCCGGATGTCGCCGGCGGCGACCTGCAGGATTTGCGACTGGATTCGCTCGTCGTCGGGGGAGACGATCTGAGAGCCCTGGTCGGTTCCGCCCAGATACACCTTGTAGCCGTTGTCACGCGGCGGGTTGTGGCTGGCAGTGACCATGACTCCCGCGCTCGCATCGAGGTGGCGCACCGCGAACGCGAGCACCGGAGTCGGCAGGGCTCGCGGCAACAGGATCGCGCGCACGCCCGCACCGGCCATGAGCTCGGCGGTGTCGCGCGCGAACACGTCGGAATTGGTGCGCGCGTCGAATCCGATCACCACGTTCGGACGCGTTTCGCGTTCGAGCAGGAACCTGGCCAGGCCTGCCGCGGCTTGCGCCACGAGCACCCGGTTCATCCGGTTGGGCCCCGCCCCCAGTTCGCCGCGAAGGCCGGCCGTGCCGAACTGCAGACGGGTTGCGAACCGGTTCTGCAGGTCGTCCAGGTGCGCCGCAGACCCGCTCTCGGCAGCGCCCACAATCGACTCGAGCTCGGCCCGCGTGACCGGATCCGGGTCCTGTTCGAGCCAGGCCCGGGCCGCATCCAGCAGGGCTTCGTCTCGAGGGGCTTGTCCTGAAGCGCTCACAGCCGTTCCACGATGCGGGCGAGCAGGGCCGAAATCACCGGCTCCGCGTCGCGGCCGGCCTGGATCACCTCGGCATGGCTGAGCGGCTCTTCGCTGATTCCCGCTGCGAGGTTGGTGATGAGCGACATGCCCAGCACCTCCATGCCGCTCTGGCGCGCGGCGATCGCCTCGAGCGCGGTCGACATGCCCACGATGTGTCCGCCGAGAGATTGCACCATCTGCACCTCGGCGGGCGTTTCGTAGTGCGGGCCGCGGAATTGGGTGTAGACGCCTTCGTCGAGGTTCGGCTCCACCTGGCGAGCCAGGTTGCGCAAGCGGAGCGAGTACAGGTCGGTGAGGTCGACGAAGTTCGCGCCTTCGATCGGCGAATCGGCGGTGAGGTTGATGTGGTCGCTGATCAGCACGGGAGTGCCCGGCGCCCACGTGCGCCGCAGGCCGCCCGCACCGTTCGTGAGGATCATCGTCTTGGCGCCGAGCGCTGCCGCCGTGCGCACCGAATGCACGACACGGCGTACACCATGGCCCTCGTAGTAGTGAGTGCGTGCGCCGATCACGAGAGCACGCTTGCCGCTTGCGAGCAGCACGCTGCGCAGGGAACCGACGTGACCGACCACGGCCGGCTCGCCGAACCCCACGATCTCGTTCGCCGGGATGGTCGCGGTCGTCTCGCCGATCAGATCGGCAGCCTTCGCCCAACCGCTGCCGAGCGTGAGCGCGATGTCGTGTCGTTCCACGCCGGTTCTCTCGGCAAGCTGAGCGGCGGCGCTGGCGGCAACCTCGAAAGGGTCGGTGTTTCGATCGTCGAGCGGATTGTCGTGCATTCGACCACTCTAGACACCGGCCCTGCTGCCGCGGAGCGCTTCGCGCGAATGCGCATTCGGGCCGCTGTGTGCGGCACTTTGGCCAAGCGCACCGTGACGGGGGAGAATCGGTGCATGCCCAGCATCTTCGAGCGCAAGCAACGGATCGCGGTACTCGGCGGCGGACCGGGCGGATACGAGGCCGCGCTCGCCGGGGCCCAGCTGGGCGCCGACGTCACGATCGTGGAGCGATCGGGCATCGGCGGTTCGGCCGTGCTCACCGACGTGGTCCCGTCGAAGACGCTCATCTCGACGGCCGAGGCGGCCAATTCGATCCGCGAAGCGACCGACCTCGGCGTCCAGTTCTTCACGCGCGGCGGCAACGGTCGGCCGGTGCGGCCGGAGGTCGCGGTTAACCTATCGGCGGTCAACGACCGCCTGATTCGACTGGCGCGCCAGCAGTCGGAAGACATGAAGGCGAGCCTGGTCCGCGCGGGCGTGCGTATCGTGCAAGGCTTCGGCCGGCTCTCGGGACCGCAGCACATCGTCGTGTCGACGGGGCCGGGAGAGACGGGCACCGACTTCGACGAGATCGACGCCGACACGATAGTGGTCTCGGTCGGGGCGAGCCCGCGCATCCTGCCGACCGCCGTTCCAGACGGCGAGCGGATCCTCACCTGGACCCAGTTGTACGAACTGGAGCACGTGCCCGAGCGCTTGATCGTCGTCGGCTCCGGAGTCACGGGAGCCGAATTCGCTTCTGCCTATACCGCCCTCGGCTCGAAAGTCACGCTCATCTCCAGCCGCGATCAGGTGCTGCCCGGCGAGGACCCGGACGCCGCGCGTGTGCTCGAAGACGTGTTCCGGCGCAACGGGATGACCGTGCTCGCGAAGAGTCGCGCCGCCTCCGTCGAGCGGAACGGCGAGGGCGTCGTCGCCACACTCGTCGACGGCGGGACCGTCGAAGGTTCGCACTGCCTGCTCGCGGTCGGCTCGATCCCGAACACCGCGGGCATCGGGCTCGAAGAGGCCGGGGTGCAGTTGAGCGATTCCGGGCACATC
>CAYRUW010000027.1:0-12797 GCA_964427465.1 uncultured Diaminobutyricimonas sp. | reverse complement strand
AATAGCGAACACCGATGCGCCCGCGGCGAGCCCGTCGAGTCCGTCGGTCAGATTGACCGAGTTGGTCGTGCTCACGGCGATCAGGATCACCCACAGCACGATCAGGGTGCCGCCCGCGATCTGGCCGAAGTTCTCGGCCAGATCGAACGGCAGGTCGCGCAGTAGCGAGATCGAGGTCGACACGGGCGCGACCCCGTTCGAATCGGTGACGAGGATGCCGATCGTGCCGAATATCGCGGCCACGACCGCGGTGAATGCGATCTTGTACCAGCCGCCGAGGCCCAGGCTGTTCTGCTTTCGAACCTTCAAATAGTCATCGACGAAGCCCACGATCGCGCAACCGACCATCATCAGGATCACCAGCAGCGCCGCGAGCGTGAATTGCGGCGGCGTGATCGTCGGTCCGATCAGGGCCGAGGCGAACTTGCCGACCACATAGCCCAGCACTGCACCGACGATGAACACGACGCCGCCCATCGACGGGGTGCCGCGCTTGACCACATGGTCCCACGGCGTGTCGGCGCGCACGAATTGACCCAGTTTGAGCCGGCGGAACAGCCTCGCGAACAGGGGGGTGAGCAAGAGCGTGAACAGCGTGGCGAACATCGCGGCTACGAGCAGTGCGATCACGAGGCGACCTCCGCGAGCCGGTCGCCCAGAAAACGCAGTCCGGCGGATTTGGACGACTTCACGAGCACGACATCACCGGCCCGCAATTCCTCACGCAGCACATCGTATGCCCGTTCGCTGTCCGGCACCCAGACCGACTCCCCGTCCCACGAGCCTTCGTGCGAGGCCGCGAGGTGGATGTGCCGTGCGGCTTCGCCGACGACGATGAGCCGATGGATGCCCAGTCGCACCGCAAGCCGACCGACCCGGTCGTGCTCTTCTTGCGCGAATGGGCCGAGTTCGGCCATCTCGCCGAGCACCGCGACGGAGCGCTGTTCCGGCGCCGCGATCTGGACCAGGGTCTTGAGCGCCGCGGCAGTGGAATCCGGGCTCGCGTTGTATGCGTCGTTGACGACCGTGATGCCGCCGCCAGCGTCGAGCACTTCCATCCGCCACCGCTCGGCACGTTGCACGGACTCGATCGCACGGATCGCACGGTCTGGGGCCACGCCGAGGGCGAGGGCTGCGCTCACCGCGGCCAGGGCGTTCATGACATGGTGTTCGCCGAGGATGCGCAAGCGCACCTCGTGACGCGATCCCTGGGCGACGATAGCGAAGTCGGTGCCGTGCGGGCCCACGTGCACGTCCTCGGCGCGAACATCGGCATGAGCGCCGAGGCCGAACGTGCGAACGGAGGCCCGGGTCTGCCCAGCCATGCGCGCGACGCGGAAATCGTCGGCATTCAGGATCGCGACGTCGTCGTCGCCGAGGCCGGTCACGAGCTCGGCCTTGGTGCGCTCGGTCACTTCGATCCCGCCGAACTTGCCCGCGTGCGCGAGACCCACCGAGAGCACGACCGCCACATCGGGCTCGGCCAGCCGGGCCAGGCGGGCGATCGAGCCCTCACCGCTCGCGCCCATCTCGACGATGAGATGGCGGGTCGAGTGGTCGATCCGGAGCATCGAGATCGGCGCCCCCACGTGGTTGTTGAACGATTCGCGCGGCGCGATCGTGGGTGCTTCGGCAGAGAGGATCGCCGCGAGCAGGTTCTTGGTGGTGGTCTTGCCGTTGGAGCCGGTGATGCCGGTGACCGTGAGTTCGCCGGCTTGCCGCACCTTTCGCACCACCTCCGCGGCGAGCCGGCCGAGTGCAGCGACGCCGTCGTCGACGATGACGACCGGAACGGCCGAGTCGACGCTGCGCTCGGCCACGATCAGGCCCGCGCCCGCGGCGATGGCCGCGGGCACGAACAAGTGACCGTCTGTGGTCTCGCCGGGTAGTGCGAAGAAGGTCGAACCGGGCTCGACCAGCCGGGAATCGGTCTGCACGCTGCCCGCGATGCTCTCGCCGGCGCTCACCCCAGGCGGCAGTACGAGTTCGCCTCCTAGGATCGTGGCGATCTCGCCCAGGTTCAGCGGGATCACCAGCCGGCCTCCCGTAGCGCTTGGCGTGCTAGCTCCCGGGCCGGCAGCGGGGTGCGCACGCCCTGGACTTCGCGATAGTCCTGATGGCCGGGGCCCGACCACAGGATCGAGTCGCCCTCTTCGGCGAGCGAGACGGCAAGCCGGATGGCGTCTTCGGGTGGCACGACTTCGTGTATCTCGGGGTGGTTGCCCGCGCTCGCGGCGCCATCGAGCACCGCTTTGCGGATGGTCTCGGGATCCTCGAAGCGGGAGTGGTGGTCGGTGACGATGACGATGTCGGAACCTTCCGCAGCGACGCGCCCCATCTCGTGTCGTTTCGTACGATCGCGATTGCCGCTGGCGCCGAACACCATGACGATCCGGCCGGGAGTGAACTTGCGCACGGCCTCGAGGGTGCTCCGGAACGCGTCGGCGCTGTGCCCGAAGTCCACGTAGACCGCCGGCCCGCGCTCGCCCGAGACCCGCTCGATCCGGCCGGGCAGGTAGGCGACGATCCCCCCTTGCGTCTCGAGCGCCTGGCCGATCGCCTCGAGGTCGAACCCCGACTCTACGAGCATCACGATCGCCAGTGCCGCGTTCGCCGCCATGTGCCGTCCGATGAGCGGCACGCTCGTGTCGATCGAACGACCCTGCGGACCGGTGAGCCGGAACCGGGTGAACTCCGGCTGCTCGTCGAGGATCTCCACTTGCCAGTCGGCGCCGACCTGGCTCGAAGTTGAGACGGTCGCGTACGGAATCCTCAATTGCTCCACCACTCGCGCCCCCCACGCAGTGTCGAGCGAGACCACCGCTCGCCTGGCGCGCTCGGGCTGGAACAACGGCAGCTTGGCCTGGAAATAGCCCTCCATGTCGGCGTAATCGTCGAGGTGGTCGTGGCTGAGGTTGGTGAACCCTACGACGTCGAAGACCAGGGAGTCGATCCGGTGTCGGCTGATGGCCTGGGCACTGACCTCGATCGCAACCGCGCGCACTTTGCTCTCGCGCATCCGCGCCAGCAACGCGTGCATCTCGCTCGCTTCGGGGGTGGTCAGCCGGCTCGGGACGGTCAGTTCCCCCACCTGGCGCTCGGCCGTCGTGCTCAGGCCCGTGGTCAGTCCCAATTGCTTGAGGATGCCCACGATGAGATAGGTAGTCGAGGTCTTTCCGTTGGTTCCAGTGACCCCGAACAGCAGGGGGGGGTCCTCTGCCGTGCGATACACCCAGGCCGAAACCGTGCCGAGGGCCTCGCGCGGCGATTCGACGATGACCATCGGCAGCCCCGACCCGCTCGCGATCCGGCTGCCTTCGATGTCGGTCAACAGTGCGACCGCGCCCCGGTCGCGGGCTTGCCCGGCGAAGCTCGCGCCATGCGCGCGGGCGCCGCGTACCCCGACATACAAGTCGCCGGGTTCGACCTGCCCGGAATCGAGCGTCACACCCGTGAGCTCGACGCCTGAGATCTCTCCTTCGTAGTCGAGACCGAACTCGGCCACCAGTTCGGCGAGGGAGCGTGCCGAGGGGTGTTCGGGACGCAGAACCGGAGGAACCCGGTCGGTCACTGTTTCCTCGTTTTCTCCTGGTCGGCCCTCACCAGGTAAGCGGGATCTCGGGGGCGGGTTCGCTAGACGGGGCGACCCGGAAAGTCGTGAGCGTCTGGCTCATGATCTTGTCGAAGGTCGGGCCTGCGGCGACCCCGGACTTCATCGTATCCGGCCGACCGAGGGTCACCACAACGACGTACTCAGGATCCTCGGCGGGCGCCATGCCGGCGACCGAGACGATTCGCTCGCCGCCGTATCCGCTACCGTCGCGGCGGGCCACCTCTGCGGTTCCGGTCTTGGCGGCGACCCGGTATCCGGGGATGTCGACCGAATGACGCAAACCCCCCTGGGTCACGACGTTCTCGAGAATGGCTACTACATTGTCGGCCGCTTGCTCGGAGACCACGCGGCGACCCTCGGCAACCGGGGTCTCGGAGATCGTTCCGTCGGAGTTCTCGCAACCGGTCACGAGCGTCAACGGCATGCGCACTCCCCCGTTGGCGATGGTCTGATAGATGCTTGCGACCTGGGCAGAAGTCGCGGCCACGCCTTGCCCGAACATGACGTTGTACGTCGTGAGCCCATCCCATTGTTCGCCGGGTCTGAGCAGTCCCGCGGACTCGCCTACGAAGTCGACCTCGGTCTTCTCGCCCAGGCCGAATGCGCGCATGTACTCGTATCGCTGGCTGGCGCTGAGCCGGTCGGCCACGGTGGAGATTCCGGTGTTCGATGAGTAGACCAGCACGCCGGCCATTGTGTAGCGCAAGTCGCCGTGCGCCCATGCGTCGTGCAGGGTCTGACCGGTGGGCGTGCGGAAGATGCCGGGTGCCGTTATCTGCGTCGTCGGCGTGACCACCCCGGCATCGAGCAGCATCGCGACGCTCATCGCCTTGAAGGTGGATCCCGGCTCGTAGGGAATCGCGAACGACCTCGATCCGAGGATCATGTTTCCGTTCGCGTCGCGCGGAGCGTTGTCTATGTCGTTCGGGTCGAGTGTGGGGTAATCGGCGGCGGCCATGACGTGGCCGTCTTTCACTCGCACGACCCATGCCGTGCCCCAGTCCGCCCCGAGCTCCAGTACGCGCTCGCCGAGGGTCTGCTGCACATACCACTGCAGGTCGCGGTCGACCGTGAGGTGGATCGTGCCGCCGTCGGTCGGCCGGGAAACGACTACCTCGCTGCCGGGCAGCGGGATGCCGTCTTCGCTGCGTTCGTATGTCGACTTGCCGTCGGTGGCGGCAAGGCATTCGTCGCGACCGAGCTCGATGCCGGCCTGAGCTCCGTCGGTGCCGACGAACCCGACGAGGTTCCCCGCTATCGCGCCATTCGGGTAGACCCGGCTCGGCTTGCGTTCGAAGTACACTCCGCCGATCCCGAGGTCGCGCACCTCGCGGAACGTCTCGGTGTCTAGGTCTTTGGCAAGGTAGGCGAAATTGGATTCGGGATTGTCGGTGAGGATCTTCAGCAATGCGTCGGGGTCCTGTCCGGTTACCGCGCCGATCGCCGCGAGGTTGTCTTTCAAGTGCTCGGTGACGCCTTTTTCGAGCATGACGTTGGGCGCGACCTTGACGTTGTAACGCGTGACGCTGTAGGCGAGTTCCTGGCCGTTCGCGTCGACGATGCCGCCGCGTGTGCCGTAGGTGGTCTCCGGGATCGAGCGCTTCCCGGCGGCCTCATCGTTCAGCTCGTCGGCCTGCACGACCTGGATGTCGATGAGCCGCACGCCGAACGCGAGCACGACGGCGAATAGCGTGAGCACGGCGAGAGTGACCCTGCCGTTGACGCGACGCCGGTTGTTCACGATCGTGCTCCCCGTATCGCCGGCTCAGTGTACGACCGGCGACGGTATTTGCGAGTTGGCCGTCTGCGGAGCGCTTGCACGCTCCGCTGGCGGTTGCGAACTCGGATTCGGCTCGGGCGACGCGCCCACGACGGGCAAACCTGCGACGAGCGAGTTGGCGACGAGCGTCGTGCCCGAGTCGGCGACTGCACCGGCCGAGGTCGCCGGCCGCGGCGTCCCGAGCACTGCACCGTCCGATAGTCGCAGGAAGACCCGGCGGGAGTTGTTCACCATGCCGAGTTCGGCCGCATTCGCCACCAGATGCTGCGTCGAGCTCAAGCGCCGTTCCTGCTCGGTGAGTACTTGCACGTCCCGTGCGAGCTCCTTGTTCGCGTATTGAAGTTCATCGATGCGATAGGCACCTTCTGCGGCGAGCATGCTCAGCCCGAGCTGAGCGAGCAGGATCGCGAAGATGCCGCTCACGGCGACGACCGCATAGCGCAGCCTCGGCCGGACCCGGGTGCGCGTGTCCTCCACCGGTCGCACGGGTCGCGACGGTTCGAATGCCGGCCGCTCCGGTTGCGCGAGTTCTCGCGCCGTTGCCTGGGTCATGCCACCCTCCGCAGTCGCTCAGCGGCTCGCAGCCGCACCGACGCGGCCCTCGGGTTGGCCGATATCTCGTTTTCGTCCGCTTGTTCGGCTCCCCGTACCAGCAATCCGAACTCCGGCCGGTGCTCGGGGAGTTCTACCGGCAGCCCTGGCGGGGCGCTCGAAGCGGATCTCGATTGCAGAGCTCGCTTGACGATGCGGTCTTCGAGCGAGTGGTAGGCGAGCACGACGATCCGGCCGCGCACCTCGAGCACCTCCAGCGCGGCCGGGAGCGCTCGCTCGAGCACCGCGAGTTCCTGGTTGACCTCGATCCGCAGCGCCTGGAAGACGCGCTTGGCGGGATGGCCGGCGCGGCGCGCGGCGGCCGGCGTCGCGGCGGAAATGATCTCAACGAGCTGCCCGGATGTGCGGATGGGGCGCTCGGCGCGTTCCTGCACGATTCGCCGTGCGTAGCGCGGCGCGAGCTTCTCCTCGCCGTACTCGAAGAAGAGGCGGCGCAGCTCGGACTCGCTGTATCCGGCGATTATGCGTTCCGCGGTCAGCGGGGCGGACGGGTCCATGCGCATGTCCAGAGGAGCGTCGTTCGCATACGAGAAGCCGCGCTCGACGCGATCGAGCTGCAATGAGGAGACACCGAGGTCGAACAGGATGCCCGAGACGACGGGAATGCCGATGTGTTCGAGCACATCGGCCAGTTCGTCGTACACCGCGTGCAGGAGGTGCACGCGGTCGCGGTATGGCTGCAATCTCTCCCCCGCGAGCCGCAGCGCTTCTGGGTCGCGGTCCAGGCCGACGAGCGTGAGTCCGGGGAACCGCGCGAGGAACGCTTCGGCGTGGCCGGCGAGCCCCAGGGTCGCGTCGACGAGCACGCTGCCGTCGCCGCCGAGCGCGGGTGCCAGCAGCTCGAGCGTGCGTTCGAGCAGCACGGGTACGTGGATGTCGTCGTGGCTCATGCTGTCAGGTGCTCACCCCTGCCCGCTGATCCCCATCCGTCTCTGACCTGACACCGGGGAAGTTGTGTCAGGGCGGAATCGGCTGGGAGTCAGCGACCAGGCGTCAGAACATTCCCGGGATCACCTCCTCTTCGGTGCTCGCGAAGGACTCCTCGTGCTGTGCGTAGTAGGCGTTCCAGGCCTCGGTGGACCAGATCTCGGCCCGATGCCCGGCTCCGATCACGGTCAAGTCCCGGTCGAGTCCCGCGTATTCGCGCAGCATCGGCGGAACCGTGACTCTGCGCTGCTTGTCGGGGATCTCCGAGCTCGCGCCCGATAAGAACAAGCGCAAGTAGTCGCGAGCGCCTTTCTTGGTCAGCGGGGCCTCGCGGATCTTCTCGAGCTGGCTTTCGAATTCCCTTGTGCTGAACACGTAGATGCAGCGTTCCTGGCCGCGGGTCAGGACGACGCCGGAGGCGAATTCGTCCCAGAACTTGGCCGGAAGGATGATGCGCCCTTTCTCATCGAGCTTGGGCGCGTGAGTGCCGAGGAGGTACACGTGCGACTCCCCTCGCTACCGGCCCAGGCTGGGATTCGCTCCACATTACTCCACTTTCCACCACTTGAGCAATGAAATGCGGTCGAGTGGATGCTGTGAACACCCTGAATGCCGCGAAAGACAAGGGGAAACGCGCGTGGAGGGCGGTGGAGGGAAAAAGCTCACACACGAGAAAAGCCGACCCGAAGGCCGGCTTCAAAGGTGCAGCGAAGGAGTCGGGCGAGCGCCCCTAGACGTCCCGCCCGTCTTGGCGGCGCTCCCAGCGCTCGCCGAGCGAGTCCATGAAGTTCGGGCCGCCGCGCTTGGCGCCCGACGGCTTCGATGGCTTCGAGTGGCTGCCCGGCCGACGGGGGGTGAGCGCGACAAGGGCGCCCGTGAACATGATTGCGAACCCGACGATCCCGACGATCGCGAGTTGCACGATGACCCCCGTGACGAGCGTGGCGACACCGGCCACGCCGATCAGGATGCCGAGCACGAGCGACTTGTAGTTCGGCCGAGCGCCATGCGAACCGACCGTCGCGACGAAGTCAGCGTCGTTCTGGTAGAGGCTGCGCTCCATCTCCTCCAGAAGGCGCTGCTCCTGCTCAGACAGTGGCATGTGCAGTTCCCTTTCGGCCTGGCACTGGGCTACTAGATCAATTGTAGGGTCCAGCGGCACAACTAGGCTAGGCGCGTGGCTGAGAGTACGCGGTTAGTTGACCTCGTACAGACCGCCATCGACGCGGTACTGGCGGCCCGTTCACGGCATCTGGCGCAAATCGCACCCGAGCTCGAGCCCTTGGCGAGGTTCGCCAGCGACTTGCTCGCCGGCGGCAAGCGCTACCGGGCGTTGTTCTGCTACTGGGGCTGGCACTCGGTCGCCGGCCTCGGCGATCCGCTCGACCCCAGTCCGGAACCGGCGCCGGACGACCGGCTGCACGCCGTCGTGCTGGCCTGTACGGCACTCGAGTTCTTCCATGCCGCTGCACTCGTGCACGACGACCTGATGGACAACTCCGACACCCGGCGAGGCATGCCCGCCGCGCACCGCAGGTTCGAGCGGATGCACGCCGAGGCCGGATGGTCCGGCGATTCCGCCGGCTACGGGCGGTCCTCGGCACTGCTGCTGGGCGACTTGTTGCTCGGCTGGAGCGACGAGGTGCTCGATTCCGGTCTGCGCCTGGTCCCGGACCGCACGGCTGCTCGCGCGGCTCGCGCCGAGTTCGTGCGAATGCGCACCGAGGTCACGCTCGGCCAGTACCTCGACATCCACGAGGAGGCCGCGTGGGCCGCGCAAGCAGACAGCGAGCACCTGAGCCGTGCGCACCGTGTGATCGTCTACAAGTCGGCCAAGTACAGTGTCGAGTCGCCACTGCTGCTCGGTGCGGCACTCGCGGGCGGAGAGCCCGACCAGCTCGAGGCGCTGCGCTCATTCGGCTTGCCGCTGGGCATCGCGTACCAGTTGCGGGACGACCTGCTCGGCGTCTTCGGCGATCCCGGCACGACCGGCAAGCCCGTGGGCGACGATCTGCGCGAAGGCAAGCGAACGATGCTCGTCGCGCTGACGCGCGCCAAGCTGCCGCCTGGACCCCGGCGCACGCTCGACGAACTGCTCGGCGATCCTGGCCTCGACGCGCACCAGATCGGGATGCTGCAAGGCGCCATCCGCGACAGCGGCGCGCTCGAGCAAGTCGAGCAGCTCATCGACCAGAACGTCGCCCGTGCCCGGGCCGCGCTCGAGAACGCGCCGCTCACGGCATCCGCTCGCGAGCACCTGGGCCGGCTCGCCGAGACCGTGACCCAGCGCAAGAGCTAGAACACTGTCTTAGCCCGCCCGCTAGGACCCGCGGCGTACGCACACCGTGCGAGGACGATCAGCGCGGTCAGAACGCCATGGATTGCGCGAGCCTGCGCACCTCTGACTTGCGCCCCGCTCGCAACGCCGAGATCGGCGCGACGCCGAGCATCGCGTCCTCGCTCAGCAACCAGCGCATCGCCTCCTCGTCGCTGTAACCGGCGTCCGCGAGCACTACGAGCGTGCCGCGCAGCTCGCCGAGCGGCTGCCCGCCCTCGAGGAACACCGCGGGAACCACGAGCTGGCCCTCTCGACGCACGGCGAGCAGGGCGCGGTCCTCGATCAGGCGACGAATCCGGCCCGGTCCCACCCCGAGCGTTTCGACCAGTTCCGGCACGGTAAGCCAAGTCGTTTCGACTGATTCGCTCACCCTTCAAGCGTGCCACGATGACGGCCTCGCGGTCACCATCGGCCGCTAGGTCACATTTGTCACTTAACTAACATCAACCCCTCGTGTTGACAGTAGTTCCGCGATATGCGAGCGTTTATCTCCAGAGGTTGTCCCAGTAGACGGCGAACCGCAGTAGCCGCCACCCACCGGTACCACCTCCACGCACCGGGCTCCGGGGGAGTCGACGTGCCCGGAGGGGCAGGGGAGGCAAGAAGGCATGATCGACACGAGTGACGAACGAAGCAGCGACCTGGCAGCGCAAGTATTCGCCGGGCTCGTTCCGCAGCTTCCGAGCTCTTCGCGCGCCGAGACCGAACGCTCCCGGATGCACAAAGCCATGCTCGGCACCGTGCCGCTAGTGCTCGCGGGCTCCGTCGCCATCTCCGCCGCGATCTCCGGGCCCGCACACAAAGCCGAGGCGGAACCGCTCGCGGAACGCGGCGACTCGCCCAAACCCATCCGCGGCTCGTTCGCGACATCGGGCCCTGCCACCGCCGCGAGCACGACCACCCCGGCCGCGTTCGCCTCGGCCGCCGTCCCCGCGACCTATCGAGTCCGGCCGGGCGACACCGTGAGCGGAATCGCCGCACGGCATGGACTGAGTACGCAATCGGTGCTCTCCCTGAACGGACTCAGCTGGCACTCGCTCATCTTCCCCGGACAAGTGCTCAAGCTCACCTCGAAGTCCGCGGCCAAGCCGAAGCCGAGCACGCCGGCAGTCAAGCCCGGAACCTACACGATCGTGCGTGGCGACACCGTGAGCGGCATCGCGGCGCGGCATGGATTGAGCACCCAATCGGTGCTCGACGCGAACGGTCTCAAGTGGTCGAGCATCATCTACCCGGGACAGAAGCTCGTGCTGCCGGGCGTCGCTCCCGCGAGCAGCGAGTCGCCCAAGCCTGCGGAAAAACCTGCCGAGCCGGAAGCGCCGGCCGAGCCGGAACAACCCGGCGACACTACTCCCCCGGAGAGCGACGACCCGCCGAGCACACCCGTGGTCTCCACGCCCACGCCGAAGGTCTCAAGCCTGTACGTGATCCAGTCCGGCGACACGGTGATCCGGATCGCCGCGAAATTCGGCGTGAGCGTGCAATCGATCCTCGACGCGAACGGCCTGAACTGGTCGAGCATCATCTACACGGGCCGCACCCTGACCATCCCGGGCGTCGACGTGAGCAAGTCGAGCGCGGGCACCACACAACTCACGGCCGAGATGCGTGCCAACGCGCGCATCATCGTCGAGGTGGGCCAGAGTCTCAATGTTCCCGAGTACGGTATCGTGATCGCGCTTGCAGCCGCGATGCAAGAGTCGAGCCTTCGCAACATCGCCTACGGCGACCGCGACTCGCTAGGCCTGTTCCAGCAGCGTCCTTCGACCGGATGGGGCACCCCTGCGCAATTGCTCGACGCAGCGCACGCCGCCCGATTGTTCTACGGCGGCCCGAGCAACCCGAACAAGGGCAAGACGAGGGGCCTGCTCGACATCCCGGGCTGGCAGTCGATGACCCTGACCCGCGCGGCTCAAGCGGTACAGATCTCCGCATACCCGAATGCATACGCGAAGTGGGAGGCCAGCGCACGCGCCTGGTACGCCGAATTGCGCTGATCGGCCGCCGAACCCGACGCCGATCCACCGTCGACCCGGCCCGTTGAGCACCATTCCCCGTGTGCCGTGAGCAGGAGCGCGCGCCCGACTTTAGACTCGAACGGTGAGCGTAAGCACTACCGACCCGATGATCGGCCGTCTGATCGACGGCCGCTATCGGGTGCGCTCCCGGATCGCACGCGGCGGCATGGCGACGGTGTACCTCGCGACCGACCTCCGGCTCGAGCGCCGCGTCGCGGTCAAAGTGATGCACGGCCACCTGGCCGACGACGACCAGTTCACCGAAAGATTCATCCGCGAAGCCCGGTCCGCTGCGAGACTCGCGCATCCCAACGTCGTCAACGTGTTCGACCAGGGCCAAGACGGCGAGTCGGCGTACCTGGTCATGGAGTACCTGCCCGGCATCACGCTTCGCGAACTGCTGCAGGAGTACGGCCGGCTGACGACCGCGCAAACCGCTGAGATCCTGGACGCCGTGCTCTCCGGACTCGCCGCCGCGCACAAAGCCGGAATTGTCCACCGCGACCTCAAGCCCGAGAACGTACTGCTGGCCGACGACGGCCGGATCAAGATCGGCGACTTCGGGCTGGCTCGTGCCGTCTCGGCGAACACCGCTACCGGCGCGGCGCTGCTCGGTACGATCGCCTACCTCTCCCCCGAACTCATCACGCGCGGCGTGGCCGACACGAGAAGCGACATCTACGCCGCGGGAATCATGCTGTACGAGATGCTCACCGGCGAACAGCCGTTCACCGGCGAACAGCCCATGCAGATCGCCTACCAGCACGCACACGACCAAGTGCCGACCCCGAGTTCGAAGAACCCGGAGGTGCCGGCCGAACTCGACGAGCTCGTGTTGTGGGCGACCGACCGCGACCCGCAACAGCGGCCGCGAGATGCGAAGGTCATGCTCGAGCAGCTGCAAGAGGCGATCGGCCGGCTGCAGGACCAGGGCGAGCGCCTGGCAGCGCCCATGCAGCGGACCATTGTCATGCCGGCCGCCGGCGAGACGACCGTGCTCGAGCAAGACGACGCCGAGACCCAGATCCTGGGCGCGCGTCGCGCGAACGGCACGGGCCAAGTCGGCTCCGACACCGCGGTGCTGCTCACGGAACGCACCTCGAAACGGCGTCGGCGAGGCTGGTGGTTATTCGCGCTCGTGCTCGTGCTCGCGAGCGCCGCGGGCGGCGCGGGCTGGTACTTCGGAGCCGGACCCGGGGCGCGACTCGAGATCCCGCAGAGCGTGCAGGGTCAAACTGTAGAGCAAGCGCGCGAAGCGCTCGAGTCTCTCGGGTTCACGGTACGCGAGGAAACCGGGCGCATGAGCAGCCCCACAATCGAAGAGGGTCTGGTCGCAGGAACCTCCCCAGAGGTCGGCACCGTGGTGGCCAAAGACGAGCCGGTGACCCTGCTCGTCTCCACGGGGCCGGAGCCGTTGCCGGTGCCTGAAGTGATCGGGATCGCGGAGTCCGAGGCCCGCGAGGCGCTCTCCGACTTCACGATCGAGGAGAGCATCCGCCAATTCTCATC
>CAYRUW010000026.1:6620-12934 GCA_964427465.1 uncultured Diaminobutyricimonas sp. | reverse complement strand
TAGGCCGGTCGAGCACCCGAAACTCGGCGCCCAAGAACAGCGCGCGCTCATCCTGTTCGCCCGCGGGCTTACCGTGAAAGAGGTCGCCGCAGAAATGTCGACGACCGAGGAGACGGTGAAGTCCTACATCAAACGCGCGCGCCGCAAGTACCGTCTGGTGGGAGTGGACCTGAGCGACCGGGTGCTGCTGCGCAACCACGCGCGCCGGGAAGGGTGGTTGTCGCCCTTCGAGTGAACGGGCGAACGAGTGCAGCAGTGCACCTGCGGCCCCGCCCAGCCCCCGGTCCAGACCGGTGCCCGCGGATGCGACTAGGGCTCACGCATCGCGGCTCATGTGGCAGCGCTTGGTTCGCGCCCCTCTGTTGTGCTGCGAGCATACTCGCGCGTCCGGCTGAGGTCAGCCGGGTGTCATGCCCCCACTTCGAGTGGCAGCTGTGCCACGATTGCTCACAGAACGCGAAGAGGTTTCGGGGGTAGGTGAGCTGGCACCGTAGCAGGGTGCACTTGCTCGCGCAGCCGCTGGCACGGGGAAGCGGATGCGGATGGATCTGATCACGCGAGAACGTGACCGATTGCTGCAGCGGACGGCACGCTTGTTCGGCCTGTTGTTCACCGGCGTCTCGCTGATCTGCTTGAGCATCCCCGACGCCGTCGACGAGACCGCGTATGCCATTTGCGTTCCCCTCTATCTGCTCATCGGCGCATGCCTTGTGTTCCTGGGCCGCGCGCATCCGGTGCCGTGGACCCTCATGGCGGTAGGCTCGGCGATCGCTGTGGTCGTGGTCGTGACCACCGCCGCGACCCCGCCCGGCGCAGCCGGGATATCCGCGATAATGCAGATCACCTCGGGCTCGGCGGGCGCAGTGGCCCCGGTGCTCACCGTTTCGGCGCGCAGGCGCATCCTGCTCGCGATCTGTTTCGCGGCAGTGCTCGTGAGCACGACCGCGCTCACCCTGGATCTGCAACTTCCCGCGCGAACGGCGGGTTTGGTCACGCTGAGCTGGATCATGGCCTCGCTCGTCGGGCTGTGGATCACCGCGGCAGTACCGCGCGCCGTCGAACGGATCGCGCTCATCGGCCGGGCACACCGCGCCGAGCGCCAGGCGAGCGAACTCGAGGCGCAGCGCCGGCAGGGCGCGAGGCTCCTGCACGACACCGTGCTCGCCACGCTCACCCTGCTCGCGCATTCCGGGGTCGGCGTCTCCGCCACCGCATTGCGCGAACAGGCCGGGGACGACGCGCGCCTGCTACGCCAGCTCAGGCTCGGCGTTAGCCCCGCGCCTTCGCCGGCGACCGTTGCCGAATCCGAACCGCCCCCGGTCGACGAAGCGATCCTCGGCACGACGCTCGAATCGGTCAAGCAGCGATTCGACCGGATGGGCCTCGAAGTCAAATGGCATGGCACCGGCCAAGTGCTGCTGCCGAGCGATGTGCTCGACGCGTTCCTGCTGTCCCTTGCCGAGTGCCTCGAAAACGTGCGCCGGCACTCCGGCGTCACGACCGCGCATGTGACGATCACCGAAGACGAGGCGATGGTGCGTGCCCTGGTGACCGATTCCGGTGTCGGTTTCAGCATCGAAGGCATCGACGAGAACCGGTTCGGGTTCAAAGAGTCCGTGGTCGGCCGGTTGCATGAGGTGGGCGGCAAGGCAAGGCTGTTCTCTTCACCGGGTCAGGGCACGACCGTGGTGCTGGAGGTGCCGCGATGAGCGCCATCGGGATCGAGGAGAACACGCTCGGCGTGCCGGTCGGGGAACGCGGCCGCAACTCCTCGCGGCGAAGTCCGCGGGTGAGTCTCGACCATGACGGCAGCCTCGGCACCGGGTTCCTCGGCATAGGTGCGGCACTCATCGTGGCCGTGCGCGTGATCTACGGCTTCGTGTGGTTCATCACCTATTGGGAGGTGTATCCCGACCCTAGTCTTGCGCTCGGCGCGTGGGTGCTGCTCCTGGTGGCGTGCATCGGCGCCGTGCTGGTGTTCCGGTTCACAGCAGACCGGATGTCCTGGTGGCAGTTCGCGCTGTTCCTGGCGGCTCTTGCCGGCGCGGTCGGGCTGGATCTGGCAGCGATCTGGGAACTCGGCGACGTCGGCCTGTTCGCGACCGCATCCGTGAGCGCCGGCATGGCGCTGCTGCTGGTGGTGACGATGCGCGGACCAATCGAGGTGCTGGTCGCGACCGGCGTGCTCGGCGTCGTGCTCGCGACCGCGATGGCTTTCAGCACAGAGTTCGACCAGTCGACGGTGGCGCAGCAGATCACGACGCTCGCGTTCGCGGTGCTGCCCGCCGTGATCGGAGTGCACCTCGTGCACGGCTTCCGCCGGGTGATGCAAGTGGAACTTGACCGGGTGCTCGTGCAGAGCACGGTGTCGGCACCGCGGTTCGCGGTCGGCATGCTCGCCTCCGAGCAGCTTGCGCGTCTGGATCTGGCCGCAGAGAAGCTGCTCGATTCGGTCGCAAACGGGCAAGTGAGGTTGCCGCTGACGCCACGCACGGCATCCACCGCGGCGTCCCTGGCAACGGAGCTTCGCCTGCATTTGATCGAAGGCCGGCGCGAGACCTGGCTCTACCATGCGATCACCGAATCTGCGATGCTCGGCCGGTCGGTGACCCTGTCGGACCCGGGCAGTCTCGCCGGACTGCTCGACGCCCGCCAGCGGGATGGGCTGCTTTCCGCGGTGTGGTTGCTCGTGAGCGACACGCACACTCCGGCGGCGGGACGCAAAGTGCGCCTCACGCTCGGACCGGTCGACGCCGAGACTGCGGAGAGCGCTGAGACCGAGACGATGAACATCCCGATCGAGATGGTCGTGACCGGTCTAGCGCGCAACCGTGTCGATCCAGCCGTGTGGGAGGCGCTCGGTAGGGTTGGTCCGTACACCGACTCGACCCAGGACACCAACGTGCACATCGGCCTCGACTGCGCAGTCGAACGTCCCCACGACCTCACCACTCCGGCCAACGCATAGAAAAACGAGGTAACCGTGTCACAGGCTAGGAATCCGATCCGGCTGGCTCTCGTCGACGATCACCGGATGCTGTTGAGCGCACTGACCGAATGGATCGGCAACGCGGCCGACGACATCCACACGGTGGCGGCCGTGCCGACGTGGCCCGAACTGCTCGCCCACGCGGAGTTCCCGGTCGACGTCGTGCTACTGGACCTCGACCTGAAAGACAACACGCCCATCTCGCTCAAGATCGCGACGCTCAACGCCATGGGCGTGCGCACCGTGCTCATGAGCACCTACTCCGAGCCCAACGTCGTGCGCGAAGCTCTCGCCGCGGGCGCACTCGGCTATCTCGTCAAGAGCGAAGAGGCGGGCATGATCGTCGAGGCGATCCGTGCCGCGGCCGAGGGCGAGTCGTTCATCTCGGCCGAGCTCGACCTCGCGCTCAACGCCAACGATGTCGGCGGTTCGCCGCGGCTGAGCGCACAGGAGCGGCGCGTGATGGCATTGTACGGCGGCGGTGAGCCGGTCAAAGCGGTCGCCTACCATCTCGGTATCTCGGAGGAGACCGCGAAGAGCTATCTCAAGCGCATCCGCGAGAAATACCGGGTCGCCGGCTTCGATGTCGGTACGAAGGTCGCGCTGCGCAAGCGTGCCATCCAAGACGGCATCCTGCTGGAGACCGGGGTACCTCAAGACCTGTGACGATCGTGCGTTCGGATGGCTGAAGTCCAGGTCATAACGAGCAGGCAAGTGCCCCTCGGCGGCCCGCGCGCGATGCAAGTGCGGCGCACGCTGCCGCAACGCGCACGCTCGCTGATCGGCGCATGGTGCTTCGTCGATCACTACGGACCCGACGACTTGAGCCGCAGCGCCGGCATGGACGTGCCGCCGCATCCGCACACCGGCCTGCAGACTGTCAGCTGGCTCTTCGACGGCGAAATAGAGCACCGGGATACGACGGGCGCGCACGAACTCGTGCGTCCGGGCGAGCTGAACCTGATGACCGCAGGGCACGGCGTCGCCCATTCGGAGGTCTCGACCCTGGCGTGCGGGGTTCTGCACGGCGTGCAATTGTGGACGGCGCTGCCGGACCGCACCCGGAACACCGGCCGTGACTTCGCCCACCACGTGCCCGAAGTGCTGGAGTTCGACAACGGCACTGCTCGAGTGCTGCTCGGCTCGCTCGAAGGCCACGCTTCGCCCGTGCCCACGCACAGTCCGCTGCTGGGCGCCGAGCTGGTGATCGACGCGTCCAGCACGATCGCGCTTGCCGTGGACGAAGGGTTCGAGCACGGCATACTCGTGGACCGGGGCCCGGTACAAGTCGAGAACGTGGAATTGGCGGATGCCGAACTCGGATACCTGGCTCCCGGGCTGAGCGAGATCCGGCTGACCAACCCGGGTGAGCGCCCCGCTCGGGTGATGCTGCTCGGGGGCGAGCCGTTCACAGAGCAGATCGTGATGTGGTGGAACTTCATCGGCCGCAGCCACGACGAGATCGTCGAGTTCCGCAACGAGTGGGAGCAGGCATCGGATCGGTTCGGGCAAGTGACCGGCTACACCGGCCGGCTGGCCCGGCTGCCTGCCCCGGCGATGCCGAACGCTCGTCTGCGCCCCAGGCTCAGTCCGCCGGGCGCCGGCGATCCGAGCGCCTGGGGCTAACTACCGAGCGCGCACGATCAGGCGTTGCCGAGTGCCTGTTCGAGCCGTTCGACCTTTCCGTCGATCTCGTTCGAGTGACCGGGCCGGATGTCCGCCTTGATCACGAGCGAGACACGCGTGCCGTACTCGCCCGCAGCATCCGTGGCGCGCTTGACGACGTCGAACACCTCGTCCCACTCCCCTTCGACGGTGGTGAACATGGCGTCGGTCCGGTTCGGCAGCCCGGATTCGCGCACCACCCGGACCGCGGCCGCCACGGCATCGTGAAGTGAGTCGTCGGCGTTGCCGCCGCTCGGGGCAACCGAGAAAGCCACCAGCATCGTTCCTCCTGAAGTACATGGCCGATCCCGGCCACCTGGCTCTCAACCTTCCACGGTCAAGTCTCCCCCGGAGATGCGCAACGGGCTCCCATCGGAGCGGCTTCTCAGCCGCACAAGCCGCACGAGCGCCCAGCCAAGCAACACGAAAAACAGGGCGTTGCGTACTGTGAGCAGCACGAGCAACGCCGGGTCGAGCGCGAGCAGCAAGTCGTACCAGAACGGGTAGATCGCTTGCGTGAGCGCAGCGGTCATAGCGGAAAGCACTGCCGGCACGACGAACCGCGAGCCGAGAGTGGCAATGCCGAGCACGACGGGGGCCGCGAGCCACGTGACCAGTTGCGGCGAGCCGACCTTGCCGGTCACGAGCAGCGCTGCCACGAGGGCCAGGGCGAGCACAGGCAGCACTTCGCCGGCCTCCGCACGCCGCATCGTCCAGACGCCGAGCGCGAACACCGCCAGCACCGCCACCACGAGCAGCGGCGTCATCGCTGATGCGGCAGCGTCGACACCGGGCGCGGCGAGCTGGTAGGTGAGGATCTCACGGTCGAAGTAGACGATGGAATCGCCGGCGAGTGCCGCGGCCCACAACCAGGGCACGCTCACGGGAGCTTCGACCTGCAGGCCGCGCTCCGATTGCACGGTCAGGAAACTGAACACGTTCCAACCGCTGCCGAGTGCGAGCGCGACCACGACGACCGCGACGCTCGTCGCGACCGCGGCGACGAGCACTCGCCACCGGCGCGGCGAGACGACCGCCAGCGCACCGACGAGCACGCCGGGCCACACTTTCATCCACGCGCCGAGCGTGAGCAGCACGCCTGCCGAACGCGGGTACTGCCGGGCGGCCACCATCCCGGCGACCGCGATCGCCATGGCGACCGCATCGATCCGTACCAGGGCGATGGGTCCGAGCAGGGCGAGGAACACGGTCCACCACCAGGCGGCGCTCCGGGCATGGCGTCCGCCGCGTGAAAGCAGGTAGGCGAGGGCGGCGGAGTCGAGCACCGTCACGATCGCGAGCCACCCGGCTCCACTCCACGCCGGGTCGATCGCCGCGCTCAACAGCATCGGCAAGATGGCCGGCAACGGGTAAACCCATGGACCGTCGATCGCGGGCCACGTTCCGGCAAGGCCCTGCTCGACCCAGAACCGGTAGACGACTGTGACATCGCCGAAGGCCAGCTGCGGGTCGGCGAGGTTCACGAACGCGAGCCACGCGTGCACGGCGAGGAACGCGGCCCACACCCCGGCCAGCGAGAATCCGGGACCGCGACTCGAGACCGGGCGACCCGGGTTCGCCGGGGGTCTCGATACGCCGCCTGCAGCGGCTACTCGACCCACGGAAGATACGCCGCCTACGGCGGCTACTCGACCCGCGG
>CAYRUW010000026.1:0-6520 GCA_964427465.1 uncultured Diaminobutyricimonas sp. | reverse complement strand
GCGTACCGAGATCCGCCGACGCACCACGCCCACCCGAGGTCTCGATACGCCGCCTGCGGCGGCTACTCGACCCACGGAAGATACACCGCTTGCAGCGGGTACTCGACCCACGGAAGGTGCGCCGCTTGCAGCGGGTACTCGACCCGCAGTCTGAGAACGCCCGCCTCGGTTCAGGCTGGTCATGTGGCGGAGAGCAGATCGGCGATCGTCGGCGGCAACGCGGCAGCTAGGTCGAGCATGGTCACCGGACCACCCGCGGAGGCGCGCTCGCCGGCCATGCCGTGCAGTACTGCGGCGGCCGCAGCGAGGCGCGGCAGCAGCTCGGGTTCGGCCTCGAGCCGCCCGGAGTTGGTCGCCACGAGCGCGCCGAGCACGCCTCCGAGCACGTCGCCGGCGCCTGCGGTGGCGACCCAGGGCGGGGCGTTGCGCGCTGCCAAGCGCGTGCGGCCGCTCGCGATGTGCGTCACATGTCCTTTGAGCAGCACGGTGACGCCCAGCCGCTGCGCGGCACGCGCCGCCCATTCCGCCGGCGCTGCCGCGATCTCGTTGCGGTCGGCCCCCAGCATCCGAGCGAGCTCGCCATGGTGGGGCGTGATCACGACCGGACCCGTCGCGTGTTCGACGAGATCGAGGGCGCCTGCGTCGACCACGACGGGAAGCGACGAGGCGAGCGCCGCGACGAGCCGATCGGTGGTCGCCTGATCGCGCGAATCCTGGTCTACGCCGCTGCCGAGCAGCCACGCCTGCACTTGTCCGGAGCCGGGAACCACTTCGGGCCGCCGGGCGAGCACCAGATCGACCGCTCGTTCCGGACCCGAATACCGCACCATGCCCACGCCCGTACGCAGTGCGCCCTCGACGCTCAGCACCGCGGCCCCTGGATAGCGCGTCGAGCCGGTCATGATCCCCAGCACGCCGCGCGAGTACTTGTCGTCGCCCGGTTGCGGCACAGCGATCAGCGCGGCGACCTGTTCGGCGGTGAAGTATCCGCTCACACCATCACGATACGGCGAAGGCGCGATCGACGCGGCTTTCGATCGCAGGCCGCACGCCCGCACCGCGGGCCGGTGCCGGCCGACAGTACTGCTCAGCCGCGGCTGGTCGCGTCCTGCACTTCGCCCACCAATTCCTCGATGATGTCCTCCAGGAACACGACCCCCCGGGTCCTGCCGTTCTCATCGAACGATCGCGCGACGTGGGCACCGGTGCGCCGCATTATCGCGAGAGCATCCTCGAGCTCGGTGCTGCGATAGATCGAGACGAGTTGCCGGATGCGCTTGGGCGGCACGGGCTCGGCGTACTCGTCTTCGGGCAGGTCGATCACGTCTTTCAAGTGCAGATAGCCGCTCGGCTCGCCGGATTCGTCGACGAGCACATATCGCGAGAACCCGCGCTGCGCGACCGCGCGCTCCACTTCTGCCGGTGTCGCAGACTCGGGCAGGGTGACGATCCGGTCGAGGCTGAGCGCGACGTCGTCGACCTTTTTCTCGGTGAACTCGAACGTCGCATTGAGCGTGCCCGTCGTGTCGGTGAGCACACCCTCGCGCGTGGAGTGCTCCACGATCGTGGCCACCTCATCGAGGGTGAACGCGCTCGTAGCCTCGGACTTGGGCTGCACGCCGAACAATCGCAGCACACCGTTGGCGGTCGCGTTCAAGGCGACGATCACGGGGCGGAACACCCGCGCGACCATCACAAGCGGGGGTGCGAGGATGAGCGCCGCACGATCGGGCAGCGAGAACGAGAGGTTCTTGGGCACCATCTCACCGAGCACCACGTGCAAGTACGAGACGACCACGAGCGCCACCACGAAGCCGATCGTGGCGATCACGTCTTCGGACCACCCGGTGAGCTGCAACGGCACCTCGAGCATGTGGTGGATCGCAGGTTCCGACACGTTCAAGATGAGCAGCGAGCACACGGTGATGCCCAATTGGCTCGTGGCGAGCATGAGCGTGGCGTGTTCCATCGCCCACAAGGTCGTCTTCGCGGCTCGCGAGCCCGCATCCGCCTTCGGCTCGATCTGCGATCGGCGCGCCGAGATGACCGCGAATTCGGCGCCGACGAAGAACGCGTTGGCGGCGAGCAGAATGCCCAGCCACGCGATGCCCCACCAGTCCGCCGCGGTCATCGCCCCTCCCCCGGTTGCTCGTTCGCGGGCCGTGGCGTGTAGCGGACCCGGTCGATGCGGCGCCCGTCGAGCCGTTCGACCCGGAACTCGCCGGTGTCGGTGCTGATCGCGTCGCCGACCGCGGGAAGCCGGCCGAGTTCGCTCATGAGCCAGCCGCCGACGGTCTCGTACGGCCCCTCCTCCGGCACGACCACGCCCGTGCGCTCGCGCAACTCGTCGGGCCGCAGCAATCCGGGGAAGGTCAGCCAGTCCCGGCTGCGGACGACATCGACACGGTTGCGGTCGTGCTCGTCGGAGACTTCGCCGACGAGTTCTTCCACGAGATCCTCGAGCGTGGCGACGCCTGCGGTGCCGCCGTATTCGTCGAGCACGACCGCCATCTGGAATCCACGGCCGCGAAGCTCGCCGAGCAGCACGTCGAGCTTCATCGTCTCGGGCACCCGCAAAGCCTCCGTTTGCAACGCCGAGACCGGCACATCCTGTCGCTTCTCGCGGGGCACCGCGACCGCTTGCTTGATGTGCACGAGGCCGACCACATCGTCTATGCCGTCGTCGGTCACCGGGAACCGTGACAGCCCGGTTCGCCGGGCGAGCGCGATCACGGTACTCGCCGGCTCCGATCGCGACACCGTAACGAGGCGAGGCCTCGGGGTCATCACGTCTTGCGCCGTATGGTCGGCGAACGCGAGGCTGCGTGCGAGCAGAGTGGCGGTCTCGCTCGCAAGGCTCCCCTGCATCGCCGAGCGCCGCACGAGCGACGACAGCTCTTGTGCGGTGCGCGCACCCGAGATCTCTTCTTTCGGCTCGATCCCCACTGCGCGCAAGAGCAGATTCGCGGTGCCGTTCAGCAGACTGATCGCCGGCCGGAACACGATCGTGAACCCGGTCTGGAAGGGCATCACGATCTTCGCGGTCGCGCGTGGCAGGGCGAGCGCGAAATTCTTCGGCACGAGTTCGCCGATCATCATCGACAGCAGGGTCGCGAACACGACCGCGAGCACTGTGGACACGGGGCTGACCGCTACCTCGGGCACGCCGAGGCCGGTCAGCGGTTCGCTCAGCAGCGAGCTCACCGCAGGTTCGAGGGTGTAGCCGGTGAGCAGTGTCGTGATCGTGATGCCCAGTTGCGCGCTCGACAGATGGGTCGAGGTGATTTTGAGCGCGTTGATGGTCAACCCGAGCCGCTTCTCGCCACGATCGCGGCGCGCCTGCAGGTCGGAGCGGTCCAGGTTCACGAGCGCGAACTCGCTCGCGACGAAGAGCCCGGTGCCGATGGTCAGGAGGATCCCGGCACCGAGCAAAACCAGCTCATCCACGGCGTGGGCCCCCGTTAGACGGCGGCCTGGTATGGGCGGGGTCTAAGTCGGCGTGGGAGCGCCGGCCACGCCGACGGCGCTTAGACGGAGGGTCATCCATATGTCGAGTGAGTATACGGCTGGACGAGGTGTCGGTGTCACCAGCTCACCGGAAGCGCTTTGCCCTCCTCGTATCCGGCGGCGCTCTGGATGCCCACGACGGCGCGTTCCCGGAACTCGGGAAGCGAGCGCGCGCCCGCGTATGTGAGCGAGCTGCGCAGGCCCGAGGCGATCATGTCGAGCAGGTCTTCTACGCTCGGCCGCAGCGGGTCGAGATAGATCCTGGAACTGGAAATGCCTTCCGCGAACAGTTCTTTGCGGGCGAGTTCGTACGGGCTCAACCGGCCGAACCGCTCGTGCACCGCCTTGGTCGAGGCCATTCCCCAGCTCTGCTTGAACATGCGGCCGTGCTCGTCGGTCTCGAGCGTTCCCGGCGCTTCGATCGTGCCGGCGAACCAGGACCCGACCATCACCGATGCTGCGCCCGCGGCGAGAGCGAGCGCGACGTCGCGCGGATAGCGCACGCCGCCATCGGCCCAGACGTGCTTGCCCAGTTCCCGCGCGGTCTGGGCGGTTTCGAGCACCGCCGAGAACTGGGGCCGGCCGACCGCGGTCATCATGCGCGTCGTGCACATCGCACCCGGGCCGACGCCGACCTTGACGATGTCGGCCCCGGCGCCGACCAGATCGCGCACACCCGTCGCCGTGACTACGTTGCCGGCGACGATGGGGATGCCCAGTTGCAGTTCGGCGACCTTTTCGACTGCCCGGATCATGCCTTCCTGGTGCCCGTGCGCAGTGTCGACCACGAGCACGTCGACCCCGGCTTCGGCGAGCGCCCGAGCTTTCGCAGCGACATCGCCGTTGATCCCGATCGCTGCCGCGACCCGCAGCCGGCCGTCGTCGTCGAGCGCCGGAGCGTAGATCGTGGAACGCAGCGCACTGCGTTTGCTGAGCGTGCCCGCCACGCGACCGTGCCTGAGCACGGGCGCGAATTCGAGTCCGGCCTCGGCCATGAGGTCGAAGGCCGCACGCGGTGTCTCGATGTCGTCGGCGTCGATCGCGGTCAGCGGGCCGTGCAGCAGATCGCCGAGCCGGGCATCCGGGAGGGCGGTGGCAAGACGCGTAGCGGAGACGAGTCCCAGGTACTCGCCGTCGGCACTCTCGAGCACGACGCCATGGCCTTCGAGCGCCGGCAGCAGCGTACGTGCATGCGCGACGGTGTCGTCGGCGGCAAGCGTGAGCGGCGTGTCGAACCAGGTCGGCTGCTCTTTCACCCAGCGGATCGCTTCGTCGAGCTCCTGCAGCGGCATGTCTTGCGGCAGCACGCCGATGCCGCCCCGGCGGGCGAGCGCCGCGGCGAGCACCTTTCCGGTGACGGAGTTCATGTTCGCCGAGACGATCGGGATGCGCGCACCGGTGCCGTCGTCGGCGGAGAGGTCGACGTCGAGCCGGCTTTTGACCTCGGAACGGCTGGGCACCAGAAAGACGTCCGAATACGTCAGATCGTGGGCGGCCGTGGTGCCGATAAAGCGCATGCTCCAAGGGTAGTTCGTGAGCACGCGATGCCCAGACAAACCGAATAAGCTTGAACGCAGGCGATCGAAGTGGATCGCCTTCCTGCAGCACGAGAGAACGAGAGTGGGCGGTTCGGCTTGTCAGGCCATGTGACCGGTGTGACTTCTGAGGACGGTGGTTCCGAATTCGGAGCCAATGAGTGGCTAGTCGACGAGATGTACGCGAGGTACCTCGAAGACAAGAACTCGGTGGACGAGTCGTGGTGGCCGATCCTCGAGAACTACCGGCCGGTCGACACCGAAGACGGTGACGGTCAGCGAGACCAAGCGCAATCCGCGTCTGCGCAATCGCAAACTGCGAGCAACCAGCAAGCGCCCCAGCAACAAGCGCCGCAGGCGCCGGCATCGCAGCCGCAACATGCACCACCGCGGCCGGCCGAGGCCGCGACCGCTTCCGCCGCCGGGCAGCGCAGCGGTGGCGAAGCGCAGATCCCAGACGAAGTGCCCACCGCCGATCAAGCAGCCCGCGACCAGGGCCAGCCGGTCGCTCGCACCACATCCGTTCAACCGAGGCCTCAGCCGATCCCGGCCGAAGCACCGACAACGGCACCGCAACCGGTCGTGAGCGAGGGCGCCCAGGAAGAACCGCAGCACACCGTCACTCCACTGCGCGGCATGGCCAAGGCCCTCGCCACCAACATGGACGCGAGCCTGACCGTGCCCACCGCGACGAGCGTGCGGACGATCCCGGCGAAGCTCATGATCGACAACCGGATCGTGATCAACAACCACCTCAAGCGCGCACGCGGCGGCAAAGTGTCGTTCACGCACCTGATCGCGTGGGCCATGGTGCAAGCGCTCAAAGAATTCCCCAGCCAGAACGTCTACTACGACGAGGTCGACGGCAAACCGAGCGTGGTCACCCCCGCGCACACCAACCTCGGCATCGCGATAGACCTGCCCAAACCGGACGGCAGCCGGGCGCTGCTCGTGCCGGGCATCAAGCGCGCCGACACCATGGGGTTCGCCGACTTCCTGGCCGCCTACGAAGACGTCGTCAAGCGCGCCCGAGATAACAAGCTCACGGCAGCAGACTTCCAGGGCAACACGATCTCGCTCACCAACCCGGGCGGGATCGGCACCGTGCACTCGGTGCCGAGGCTCATGAAAGGGCAAGGCTGCATCATCGGCGCCGGTGCCCTCGAATACCCGGCCGAATTCCAGGGTTCCTCGCCCAAGACGCTCGCCGAATTCGGCATCGGCAAGACCATCACGCTAACGAGCACCTACGACCACCGCGTGATCCAAGGCGCGGGTTCGGGCGAATTCCTGCGCAAAGTGCACGAACTGCTCATCGGGGAGCGTGGCTTCTACGAAGGCATCTTCTCGGCGCTGCGGATACCGTACGTGCCGATCCACTGGGCCGCCGACATCAACGTCGACCTCGCCGACGCGGTCAACAAGACCTCTCGAGTGCAGGAACTGATCAACGCGTTCCGGGTGCGCGGCCACCTCAT
>CAYRUW010000025.1:0-13939 GCA_964427465.1 uncultured Diaminobutyricimonas sp. | reverse complement strand
CGTTGCGGGTCGGCACTCGGTCCGCTCGGCAGTGGCACCGCGCTGCCCTGGTCGCGCTCGGTCACGCGCACCAAGGGCTCGGCCGCCACCGCCTGCGCTTGCGGATGCTCGGACCACTCGTTCTCTCTGCGCACGGCAGCGGCGACACCCCCGGCCGCGACCACGAGATCCTCGGCTTCGCGCGCGCGCAACCCCGCCAGTCGTGCGCGCAGCCCGTCGGCGGTTCCGTCGAAGCCGAGCGCTTCGATGAGCCTGGCGGCGTGGTGCGGGTAGTTGCCGTGGGTGCGCAGCCAATCATCGGCGGTCGGCCAGAACCCGGAAAGTTCCGCCCACACATCCGGTTTCCGCCCGTCGCGCCGGAAGTGCCGTTCACTCGTGAAAGCGGTTGCCACGCGGGCCGGATCGATCGCCGTGCTCGCTCCGCTGAGCGTGCCCATCGCCAGGTCGGCGAAGGTGACCGCGTCGCTCGCGAACTCGCCGACCGGGAGCGCCGCCGGCAGCGGTGCGGGCACGGTCCGGCTCTGGGGCGGTTGCACTTCGGCGAATGTCTCCGCCGCTGTTTCGATCAGACCCATTCGAACTCCTGCGTTCCGGCCCGGTGCGTTGAGGCGTCCACATGGTACCGGCGCTTGCTCGGATTGTTCACGTGCTCGGGTTGGTCACGACTCGAGCGGGCGGAAGGCAAGGGCCGGCAGGGCTGCCGCGAGCTCGCGCAGAGCTTCGGGCCGCGTCGAGAACTCCTTGCCAAAGATCGCGCGCCCGAGCATGCGCGCGGCGCGAGGATGGCGCTGCGCATAGTCCGCGAGCAGGTTCACGCGCTGCTCCTGGTCGAGTTCGCGCACTTGCGGGCGAAAGGCTTTGAATCCGACGTCGACGCGGAGCGGTGGAGATGCGAGTGAGTTCAAGTACCAGTCCGAACGCGGACCGTAGCCTGCGACGACGAAATACTCTTCCCCGTCGTGAGCGACCACTTCGAGGGCGGTGCGCCGCACTCGGCCGCTCTTTCGGCCGCGGTGGGTGAGCAGCAGGAACCGCCCGCCGAGGAGCCACCCGAGTCTTGCCCGATACATCAGAACCGGAAACCGCATGAGCATGCGTAGCATGCCCGTCGGTCGCGAACGGGGCGCGGTGTCTTCGGTCACCATGCGAAAAACGTTAGGGCATGGTTCCCGGCGTGGCGCCCGGCACATGGGGCAGCCATGCCTTTTGGATACCCGTGTCGGCGGTCGGGGTTACTCTTGGCAGAACGGGCGGCGACACGCCAAAACCACAATATGTAGGGGAATGACAATAGTGTGATTCCCGATATATAGTGGGCAACACGCCTGCGACAGGTGTAGCGAAAAACGGGTAGATCGGCTTGGAGGATCACTTTGGACAACGACAGCGAGAACGTCGGCGGCTACGCGGTTCCCGTCGACCCGATGGACCTTCTGCAGTGCGACAGCTGCCAGTAGGCAGCCCTCGCCTGAACACACAGCAACGCGAGCCCCGGATCACAGACGACCGGGGCTTTCGCGTTTTCGCCGAAGCCCACCGCATCGCCCCCGGCTCGGCCGCTTCGCGTCTCTATAGACTCGACGCGTGTCTGTGAACCCCGAATTGCAGGGACGAGTGTTCCCGCCGACGGCGCCATATCTCGTGGGACGCGAAAAAGTGCGCGAGTTCGCTCGCGCGGTCTTCGCGACCAGTCCACTGCATCACGACCCGGATGCGGCGCGCGCCGAAGGCTACCGTGACGTCGTCGCCCCGCCCACCTTTCCGGTAGTCGTGCAAGAGCACACCCTCGAACAACTCCTCTCCGCGCCCGATGCAGGCATCGACTTCTCGAGGGTCGTGCACGGCGACCAGCGATTCAGCTATTCGCGACCGATCTTCGTCGGCGACGAGCTCACGGCGACGCTCACCGTGAAGAGCGTGAAAAGTCTCGCCGGCAACAGCATGGTCACCGCCGAGTCGGTAATGGTCGACTCCGCGGGGGAGCATGTCGTCACTGCGACCTCTACCCTCGTCGTGCGGGGCGCCGAATGAGCGGGGATCTCGCAGTCGGCGAGATCGTCGCCGAACGCGAATACCACCTGACCAGGGACTCGCTCGTGCGCTATGCGGGCGCTTCGGGAGACTTCAACCCGATCCACTATCGCGACGACGTGGCCGAAAGCGTTGGGCTTCCGGGCGTTCTCGCGCACGGGATGCTCACCATGGGTGTGGCAGTGCAGCCCGTGGTCGATTGGCTGGGCGATCCTGCCCGGGTGCTCGACTATCAGGTCAGGTTCACCCGGCCCGTAGTCGTCGACCCTGCTGAGGGTGCCGTGCTCAATATCGTGGCGAAGGTCGGCAGCGTCGAAGAGCAGACGGCACGCATCGACTTGACCGTGACCTTCGCGGGCGAGACGGTCCTCGGCAAAGCCCAGGTGCGCGTGAGCCTTCGATGAGCCGGCCGTTCGCCGAACTCACGACGCTGCGCGTCGGCGGGGCGCCGGCCCGCATCGTCGAGCCGGAATCCACCGAAGATCTCGTGTCCGCCGCGGCGGACGTGTGGTCGACCAGCGCCGACTGGCTCGTGCTCGGCGGTGGGTCGAACCTCGTGGTCGGCGACGAAGGTTTCGACGGTACCGTCATCCGCGTTCGCCCGAGCGGCGTGCAGCAGATCCCGGGCGCCGCCGCCGGTTCCACAAGGTTGCGCGCCGAGGCCGGCGAGAACTGGGACGCCCTGGTCGTGTACGCGCTCGAGAAAGGGCTCGCGGGTATCGAAGCGCTCAGCGGCATCCCCGGATCGTGCGGGGCGGCGCCGATGCAGAACATCGGCGCCTACGGCCAAGAGCTGTCGGACACTCTCGTCGCGATCGACTTTCTGGATCATGCGACGGGCGAACGGATGCGGTTGGACGCAACCGACCTGGAGCTCGGCTACCGCACGTCGCAACTCAAGCGCGGCCGTCGCGGCATCGTGCTCGCGATCGAACTCGACTTGAGCAACACGGATGGCGTGAGTGCGCCTGTGCGATACGAACAGCTCGCGAGCGCGCTCGGTGTGGCAGTCGGCGACCGGGTGCCGCTCGGCCGGCTGCGGGAGCACGTGCTGTCGCTGCGTGCGGCCAAGGGCATGCTGCTCGACCCGCGCGATCCGGACTCGGCGAGCGCCGGATCGTTTTTCACCAACCCGATCGTCGACGAGAACTTCGCCCGGTCGCTGCCCGGCGACGTGCCGAGCTGGCCTATGCAGGCCGACGCAGAGGATCGCGTCGTTCCGCTGGGCGAGGAGCCGGCAGCGCCCGCGCCGGCTGAGCAGCGGCAGGTGAAGCTCAGTGCCGCGTGGCTGATCGAGAACGCCGGAATCTCGCGTGGCTTCCGCTTGCCCGGTTCGCGTGCCGCTATCTCGTCGAAGCACACGCTCGCGCTGACCAACACGGGCGGGGCAACGGCTGCCGAGATCGCCGAACTCGCCCGCTACGTGCAGACCCGGGTGCTCTCGGAGTTCGGTGTGCTGCTGCAGCCCGAGCCCGTGCTGGTCGGCGTTCACCTGTAGGCGGCATCCGCGAGAGCCTGCAACCGGGCTTGATCCGATCCCCGCGCTCGTCGTCGGCAGGTGTTCAGTGCCGTGGACGGGCGAGCAGACCGAGCTCCATCGCCCTGGTCACCGCTCGCGTGCGGTCGTTCACCTCGAGTTTCTCGAAGACGTGCAGCAGATGCGTCTTGACGGTCGCCTCCGAGACGAACAGCTTCTTCGCGATCGCCGGGTTGCTCAGGCCCTGCGCAACCAGGCCGAGCACTTCGAGTTCCCGAGGGCTGAGCGACGGAGCTGACGGGCGCCGTACGCGGCCTACGAGCATCGCGGCGATTCGCGGCGCGAGTGCCACCTCACCGCGCGCGACCGACCGGATGCCGGCCAGGATCTCTTCCTGAGGCGCGGCTTTCAGCAGATACCCGCTCGCACCTGCCTCGATCGCCGTGAGGATGCTCTCGTCGCTCTCGTAGGTGGTGAGCACCACGATGCGCGTCTGTGGTCTCGCTGCGAGGATGCGGGAGGTCGCCTCGTCCCCGTCGATTCCGGGCATCCGCAGATCCATGAGCACGAGATCCGGTTCCAGTCGAGCCGCGAGCTCGACCGCGAGCAGTCCGTCGGCGGCCTCGCCGACCACTTCGATGCCGGTCTCGTCTTCGAGCATCGCGACGATGCCGCCGCGCACTATCGGGTGATCGTCGGCAACCAGCACGCGAATCGACCCAGTCGTATGCGCACCGGCTGCGGACTCGCTCATGCTGTCACCGCCAACGGCAGTGTCGCGACCAGTACGGTCCCAGTGGATGTGCTCGACACTTGCAACGCACCGCCGACGAGCGCGAGCCGGTCGCGCATCCCGGTCAGGCCGAACCCTGCGTCGACCGCATCCGGATCGAAGCCGCTGCCGTCGTCGGCGATCCTCAGCACGATCGCCGAATCGGCGACGGTGAGTGAGACGGTGGCCGAACGGGCCCCCGAGTGCTTGCGCACGTTTGAGAGCGCCTCCTGGCAGCAGCGCAAGAGCACCACCTCGCTGTCCCGCGGCACGGCCACAGCTTCGCCGGATTCCAGGGTGACTGCCACTCCCGTCTCTTTCGAGAAGCGCTGGGCCAATCGCTCGAGCGCTGGGCGGATGCCCCCGGCGGCGAGCTCCACCGGAGCGCTCGATGCGACAAGTGCCCGGGTTTCGGCGAGGGTGTCGCGCGCCGACTCCTCGAGCAGCCCGAGCCGCTCGCCGGCCCCAGAGACATCGCCCGCACGAAGCTCGCGCTGAGCTCGCTGGGCGAGCATGACCAGGCCGGTCAGGCTCTGGGCGATCGTGTCGTGCAACTCGCGTGCGAGACGTTCCCGCTCGCTTGCGACACCAGCATCCCGGTGCAGCGCAGCAAGCTGCGCTTGGGTCGCCTGCAGTTGTTCGACGAGAGCCTGACGCTCGTCGCTCAATCGCCAGATATGAGTGATCCACAACCCCATCGCGAGGCTGAATCCGAGCGAGATGAGCACCGTGAGCGTCGTCTGCACGAGCGCTTCCGCCGAAGTGCCGTTGCTGATCACGAAGCCGATGCCGACCGAGAACGCGAGGGCGAAGTTGGCGACGATTGCGGCGCGGAGCGAGGCCGACAGCACCCACACGAGCGGGAAGGCCACCGTCTGAAGAGTGGCCAGGCCGGGGTAGAAGGCCGTCGCGGTGCCGCACAGCAGCACCACGAGAACTATGAAGGCGAGCGCGGCCCTCGGGTCGCGCTCGGCGAACCGGCCGATTGCGAACCAGGCGAGCACGAACGTCACGATCGCGGCCAGACCGCCCACCAATCGCCAGGCGGGCGGGTCCGCCGCGAACAGGATGACCGACACGATCACGCCGACCGCGACTACGGCGACATGCCACCATGTCGAACCGGAGGTCCCAGCGAGCGCAGTCCCTTCGCCGGTCGCGTCCGGGAAGAATCCCGCACGGGTCGTGCCGTTCGGAGCCATCGGTTCCTATGCGTCCTTCCGCACCCACCGGAACGTGATTCGCGCGAGCACCAGACCCAGTACGAGCCAGACCGCGAGCGCGATCGCCACACCCGGCAGGTTCCACGATTCGCCTTGTTCCATGATCTCGTACGACTCTGGCAAGAAGACGTACCGCATTCCCTGTGCCATCCATTTGAGCGGAAACACGCTCGCGACGTTCTGCAGCCACTCCGGCAGGTCGCTGAAGACCAGGTAGACGCCCGAGATGAACTGCAGGACGAGCACGATCGGCACGATTACGGCCGTCGCGCTCTTGCCGGTGCGCGGCAGCGAGCTCAGGCCGATGCCCAGGATCGCGCTCGTCGAGACGCCGAGCACGAAGACCCACGCGAAGGTCAGCCAGCGTTCGGGGTCCGTCGGCAGGCTCACGCCGAATGCGAACACCGCTAGTGCGAGCAGCAGCGCCGCCTGCAGTGTGGCGGTGACGAGCACTTGCCCGATCTTGCCGGCGAAGTAGCTCGCGACCGGCAACGGGGTTCCGGCCAACCGCTTGAGCGTTCCATCGCTCTTCTCCACTGCGATGTCCACTGCGAGATTCTGCAGTCCGCTGAGCAGGATGCCCGCGGCGAGCATCGCCGACAGGTAGTAGTCGGCGGCGGTGACGGCGTTGCCGGCTGCGTCGGTTCCTAGTTCCGCTTCGCTGAATGCGACGGCGAAGATCGTGAGAAACATCATCGGGAACAGGAACGTGAAGAACACGGTGTCGCCCTGCCGGAAGTATGCGCGGATCTCGTAGCCGGTGCGGCTGACACCCAGGCGGGCCGTTCGGCCCCTAGGTAGCGGTGGGTTGACGGTCGTCGTGGTCATGCGCTGACTCCTTCGCGCTTTAAGCCGGTCTGTTCGGGTGCGACGTCCCGTTCGTCGTGGGCGCCGATGGCTCCCACGAGCCCCAGGTAGACGTCTTCCAGGCTCGGCCGGATCACTTCCAGCCCTTCGGGTTCCGCGCCGTCGCCAGCGGCGACAAGCCGTGCCACGTGGGTTCCGGGCGCGTCCGTGCGCAATTCGAACGACTCGCCGCGTTCACGCCAGCGCACGACCGGGGTACGCGAATCCGCGCCGCCGATCTCGTCGACCGGTCCGATGGCGACCATCCTGCCGCCGGCAATGACGCCGACGCGATCGGCGAGCCGGGCGGCCTCGTCGAGGTAGTGCGTCGTGAGCAGGATGCTCGTGCCCTCGTTCTTGAGCGTGAAGATCAGCTCCCAGAACCGACGCCGGGCTTCTGGGTCGAAACCCGTGGTCGGCTCGTCGAGGAACACCAGTTCGGGTCGGCCGACTATGCCGAGGGCGACATCTACGCGGCGGCGCTGTCCACCGGAGAGCTTGCGGATCATGGTGGCCGACTTGGCCTCGAGGCCGACCGCGGCGATGAGCTCGTCGACGTCACGCGGGTTCGGATAGAAACCCGCGAAGTGGGCGATCTGTTCGCGCACGGTCGCGTTGCCGGCCTCGCCCGTGTTCTGCAGCACGATACCCAGCCGCGCTTTCCAGGCCAGCCCGCCGGTGCTCGGGTCTTGACCTAGCACTGACACCTCGCCGCCGGTGCGCTCTCGGTAGCCTTCGAGGATCTCGATCGTCGTCGACTTGCCTGCGCCATTGGGGCCGAGCAGCGCGAAGGTCTCGCCGCGCCGGATGTCGAAGCTCACGTCCTGGACGGCCGTTACGCCCCCGTAGCTCTTGCGCAGTTCGCGCACGCTCACAACTGTTTCGATCATGCTTCGATCGTCGTGCCCAGAACCGCCGGGCACCAGCGGTGCACCGGCTGAACCTGCCATCAACCGATCGGTTGACCGCGAAGTTCCGGGGGAGGTCAGCGGCGCGCGTGTTGTGCTCGCCGGATGATGCCGAGCGTCGACACGAGAATCACGAACACACCGAAGGCAAGTAGCCCAAGCAGCAGGGCGGTGACGGGGGTTAGGCCGGTCAGCCAAGTCCATAGGATCTCGCGGCGTCCCGAGTCGGTGGCGGTCCACAATGTGAGAACCGCCGATCCGATCAAGATCAGTCCCCACGCGATCGCCCCGAAGCGGATGCGGGGCCTGGGCAGCGTCTCGGCCTGCTCCATCGTCTGGTCGTCGTTCATGAGCGTGTCTCCTCGTCTTGATCGCGCTGCCCCGCCTCGAGCGCGGGCTCCTGCTGCCAGATGTTGATGCTTCCGGTGCCCTGCCAGACCCGCACGATCAGGTCGGGAACCATCGCTTCGCCGACCGTGGTCGTGCCCAGGTACCTCGTGCCGTCCTTGCGCAGTGACTTGATCCCGTCGCCCCAGACCGCCGGCCCGTCGTGCCGTACCTCGTAGATGTTGATGTTGCCGCCTGCCGTGTTCGACTCGATCCGCACCGTCCGGCCCGGCTCGACGTTCACGTTGATCGACCCCGCCCCTTGCCAGAGGTCGACAACCTCCGTTCGGGCGTTGCCGTCGCTTCGCGCGTACAGGTGAAGCCGCCCCGCGAGGTTCGAATACTCGCCGCTCACAGAGGTGTCGACCCCGTAGTCGCCGACAACGAGTAGCACGCGGTTCTGCGGCAGCAGAGCCACGAGCACCATTGCGACGAGGGCGATAGTGCCGAAGAACGAGAGCACTCCGCTGCGCCGGCGCCACGCTCCCGCGACGACCACCGACCCGCCGAGCACTAGCACGGCGACGGCCAGCCCCACGACCGCTTCGTTTCCGGCGCTGGTCCATTCATGGGAGGTCAGGGCGGCGACGCTCGCAGCCACGATGGCCAGTCCCACGACGATCGCGACGTATCCGGCGCCGACGTGCGGACGGGTGAGGCGGCGGATGCGCGCCCGCTCCCGGTTCGCCGCCGCGATCTCGGCACCCCTGGCCCGCGCGGCTTCCGCGCGCCGGGCCCGCTCGTCCCGCCGCTGCTCGGCCGCCCAAGCAGCACGTTGCTGACGCCATTCGGCCTGCTGCGCGTGCCACGCGGCCAGTTCTTCGGCGGATGCGTCTGGCGCGGGCTGCGGCGGGGGCGCCGGTTCGGCGGTCGCGGCGTGTGCCTCGGCCACCATCCCCTCGGCTTTTGCGTCGGCCGCGCTGCTGGGCACCGTCGCGGGCCGGTCGTCTTCGGTCCCCGGTCGTTCGTGGGATGCCGCAGTATCGTGCGACGTTCTGCGCGCGAGCCACACCACGAACAGGATCGCCAGGGTGATCAGCACCCCTGCCCACATGATCCGGATGATGGCGCCTGGGATGTCGGGGACCCCCCAGTACATCGCACCGGCCCACCAGAAGCCTTGCGTGAGTGGCAGTAATGACGCCAGCACGAGCAGTCCGATACCGGCGAGGGCGGGTTCGAATTCGCCCCGGCCGAGTTGCTCCGCGTGGATGAGATCGCGGTCGTCCGGTAGCAGCAGCCATGCCGCCGCATATGCGAGGGCGACCGGCATCCCGAACACGGCAAGCACGACGACGATGCCCCGTACGATCACCGGATCGACACCGAGTCGCACGGCCAGGCCCGAGCACACGCCCCCGAGCCACCCGTTCTGGCGCACCAGGCCGAGACTGCGTATCCACGAGAAGAAGGTTCCGGGGGGCGTCGAAGACGTGCTGCTGGTTGACATGACTCGATAGTGGCGGATGCGGCGGATGCGCTGCCATGGGGTGTCACCCTGATTCGACCCTGATCCGTCTCCTGTGCCGGCCCGGGTCTGATTTGATCGGAGGGTGACGACGACCGGCACCCGTGCTCCGCTCGCCCGGCCTCGCCATCAAGTGCTAGGCGGGGTGAGCGCGGCGGTTTCGGCCCACCTCGCGCTGCCGCTCGGTCTCGTGCGGCTCGGCTTCGCGCTCACCGCGTTGGCCGGCGGGGCAGGCGCCCTGCTGTATGCCTGGCTGTGGGCGCTCACCCCGCTCCAGGGTCCGGCCGGCGACAGGCAGGACGACAGGCAGGACGACCGGCAGGGCGACCGCATGGACGAGCGGGAGGAGGGCCGGCGGGTACACCGCGTCGTGCCGGTCGCCGGCATTCTGCTCGTTCCGGCCGGGATCTTCGCTGCCGCCGCGATCGTCATGTCGTCCAGCCAGTGGGTTCTGGTTCCCGGGCTCGTCGAGTGCACGGTGCTCTGCGGGATCGCGGTCGCGTGGACGCTCGCGTTCGACCCTTCCGATGCCATGCGCCCCGCGAGCTACGCGAGCGGAGTGCGTGCGGTCGCGTCGGGCACGCTTATTCTGACGGGCGCCGCGATGCTCGTGACCGGGCCGGGCGCGGCGACCGCAGTCGTGGCGGTGCTCATGATCGTGCTCGGCGTCGCGGTCGCGTTCATCCCGCGGGTGGTCAGGCTCTGGAGCGATTTGATCGGCGAGCGAGCGGCACGGGCCAGTGAGCACGAGCGGGCGGAAATCGCCGCCCACTTGCACGACTCGGTGCTGCAGACTCTTGCGATCATCCAGAACCGGGCGGGACCGAAGAGCGAGGTGGCGCGCCTGGCGCGTGCGCAAGAGCGCGAATTGCGCGACTGGCTGTTCGCGGGTACCGATCCGTTCGCTGGCGACATCGCTACCGAACTGCACTCCGCGGCCGCCGCGCTCGAGCTCGAGCACGAGGTGCGGTTCGACGTGGTTGTCGTCGGCGATGCGAGCGACATCGTGAGTGCCTCGGTGGTCGGCGCTGCGCGCGAGGCGATGCTCAACGCGGCAAGGCATGCGGGCGGCGACGTGGCCGTGTATCTCGAGGCTTCCCCCGAGGCTCTCGACGTTTTCGTGCGCGACCGGGGCAGCGGGTTCGTCATCGACGACGTGCCCGCGGCGCGGATGGGCATTCGCGAGTCGGTGGTCGGCCGGATGCGGCGGGCCGGCGGCACGGCGACGGTGCGCAGCGATGCGGCGGGCACCGAAGTGCACTTGAGGATCGAGAGAGGAGCGATCGGATGAGGGTGCTCGTGGTCGACGACCACTCGATCTTCCGTTCCGGATTGCGAGCCGACCTTGGGCCATCGGTGGAGGTGGTCGGCGAGGCGGCGGACGTCGACTCTGCCGTCGAACGGATAGCCGAGCTCGTGCCGGATGTCGTGCTGCTCGACGTGCACTTGCCCGGTGGCGAGGGCGGCGGCGGTGCCGAGGTCATCCGCCGTTCTGCCGTTCTGCTCAAGAAGGTGCGATTCCTGGCGCTCAGCGTTTCGGATTCGGCGGAGGACGTCGTAGGCGTGATCCGGGCCGGCGCTCGCGGCTACATCACGAAGGGAAGCTCAGGCGAAGATGTGACCAGGGCGCTCGCTGCCGTCGCGGGCGGCGACGCGGTCTTCTCGCCACGACTGGCCGGCTTCGTGCTCGACGCGTTCGGTGCTGCCGCCGGCGAGCAGGCCGAATCCAGCGACGAACTCGACCGGCTGAGCGCCCGTGAGCGGGAGGTGATGCGCCTGATCGCTCGCGGCTACGCATACAAGGAGGTCGCCACCGAGTTGTTCATCTCGATCAAGACCGTCGAGTCCCATGTGTCTGCGGTGTTGCGCAAGCTGCAGCTTTCGTCCAGACACGAACTCACCGCCTGGGCGCTTCAGCGCAAGCTGCTCTGACCGTCGAACGGGTCCCGGCCTAGCCGAAGAGGCGCTGGAGGCGCTGCACGCCCTCGAGCAGCGGCTCGTCGCCGAGCGCATACGAGAGGCGCAAGTAGCCGCTCGGGCCGAACGCCTCGCCGGGAACGGTCGCGACCTCGACCTGGTCGAGGATCAGGTCGGCCAGTTCGAGCGAAGTGGTCGGTGTGACGCCGCCCCACTCCCGGCCGAGCAGGCCGGTGACGTCGGGATACGCATAGAAGGCGCCTTTGGGCATCGGCGTGCTGATGCCGGGTATCTTGTTGAGCTCGCTCACGATCGTGTGCCGGCGCCGGTCGAACGCTTGCCGCATCCGTTCCACGCTGTCAGGCGGACCGGTGAGCGCGGCGATCGCGGCCCGTTGCGAGACGTTCGCGACGTTCGAGTTCAAGTGCGATTGCAGGTTCGATGCGGCTTTGATCACGTCCGCCGGCGCAACCATCCAGCCGACTCGCCAGCCGGTCATTGCGTACGTCTTCGCCACGCCGTTGAGCAGCACGCTCGTGTTGGCCAGCTCGGGCACCGCATCGACTATCGAGTGCGCCTTGATGCCGTCGTACACGAGGTTCTGGTAGATCTCGTCGCTGACCACCCAGATGCCGTGCTCGAGCGCCCACTGACCTATTGCGCGGGTCTGCTCGAGCGAGTACACCGATCCGGTCGGATTGGACGGCGACACGAACACGAGCAGCTTCGTGCGCTCGGTGCGCACCGATTCCAATTGCTCGACTGTGACCAGGTACTCCTGGTCCGAGCCGGCGAAGACTTCCACCGGCACGCCACCGGCCAACCGGATCGCCTCGGGGTAGGTCGTCCAGTATGGGGCGGGCAGGATCGCCTCGTCGCCCGGGTCGAGCAAAGTCGCGAAGGCCTCGTACACGGCTTGCTTGCCGCCGTTGGTGACCAGCACCTGGCCCGGCGAGACCTCAAGACCGCTGTCGCGCAGCGTCTTGGCCGCGATCGCCTCGCGCAGCTCCGGCAGTCCGCCGGCTTGCGTGTATCGGTGGTTGCGTGGATCGTGGACCGCCTCTGCCGCCGCCTCGACGATGTGTTCGGGCGTCGGGAAGTCGGGCTCGCCTGCCGCATAGCTCACGACCGGCCGGCCGGCGGCACGCAATGCCTTGGCTTTGGCGTCGACCTTGAGCGTCGCGGATTCGTGGATCGAGGCTATCCGGCGTGAAATGCGTTGGGTTTCGGCCACATCGACCAAGCCTAGTTACCTGAACCGCGAGTTCTATCGCACTTCGCGATGCCGTACACTTGGGGCGGTAGTTGAACTCTGCCAAGCTTTGTCGCGCCTTCGAACAGGCAAAACCCGGAATCACGTGACGAAGTCGCGCATGTCAACAACCATAGGGCGGTGGCTCAATTGGTAGAGCAGCGGTCTCCAAAACCGCAGGTTGCAGGTTCGAGTCCTGTCCGCCCTGCAAGTCGGCTCGCCCGCGAGATGACATTCGAAAGGTAGTCCAGTGGCAAGGAAAGCAATCGAGGAACCCAGTGAGGACCTCGTCGCGAACGCCAGGAGGGAGCGCGCGGCCCGCCGCGGACCCTTCGCGCGGATCGCGCTTTTCCTGCGGCAGGTCATCGCCGAACTCAGGAAGGTCGTAACGCCGACCCGGCGGGAGCTGTTCAACTACACGGCTGTCGTCCTGGTGTTCGTGGTATTCATGATGGCTGTCGTCTCCGGGTTCGACTACGTGTTCAGCTGGCTCGTGTCCGTTGCCTTCGGCGACGGCACGTTCGTGCCGTGACGGCCCGGAACACGGCAATGACCACGGATGCGGCCGGGAGCCGGATCCGAACGAGCAACGAAAGAAGTGACAGTGTCTGATCAAGAGCGTCGCGACATCGATCTGGCGACGGCTGCCGAGCAGGGCTCGGAGGTGGAGGAGGCCCAGGAGGGCAACGTCTACACCGCCGACGAGGAATCGGCGCAAGACGCCGAGCACCGCGCCCTGCATGTGGTGGACGAGCAAGCCGAGCCCGGCTCGGGCGATCTCGACGGTCTGCTCGACGCGCTCAGCAACGCTGCGGACCCCGAAGCGGACGCCATCGTGGATGACGCTCTCGATGTGGACAGCGCGGATGAGGCGCTCGCGGCCGAAGAGGCGAGCGACGACGAAGCCGAGGAGCAGGCGGCAGTCGACCCGTACGAGTCGTTCCGGGCGGAACTGCGCGCGAAGCCGGGCAAGTGGTACGTCGTGCATTCCTACGCCGGCTTCGAGAAGCGGGTGAAGTCGAACATCGAGTCACGTCGCGCATCGATGGGCATGGAGGACTACATCTTCGAGGTGCAAGTGCCTATGGAAGATGTCGTCGAGATCAAGAATGGGCAGCGCAAGCTCGTGAACCGGGTGCGCATCCCGAGCTACGTGCTCGTGCGGATGGAGCTGAACGAGGACTCCTGGTCGGTCGTGCGGCACACTCCGGGCGTCACCGGATTCGTCGGCAATGCGCACAACCCGACGCCGCTGCGGTTCGAGGAGGCGTTCAACATGCTCAAGAGCCTCGTGCAGCCGGCCGAGGCTCCGGCGAAGGCGGGTGCTGCCAAGGGCGGCAAGCAGCAGGCGCGGATCATTCCCGCCGAGGTCGACTTCGAGATCGGCGAGACGATCACGATCAAGGAGGGCTCGTTCACGGGCCTGCCCGGCACGATCAGCGAGATCAAGCCCGAAAGCGGAAAGCTCACCGTGCTCGTGTCGCTGTTCGAGCGCGAGACCCCGGTCGAGCTGAGCTTCGACCAGGTCGGCAAACTTTAGGAACGAGTCCCTCAAGGAACGAGCCCAAGTACCACCACGACTGGGATACGACCAGCACGTGGGAGCGTCGCCGCCAGGCGACACGAACAAGTAAGGAAACAACATGGCACCGAAGAAG
>CAYRUW010000024.1:6197-14000 GCA_964427465.1 uncultured Diaminobutyricimonas sp. | reverse complement strand
ACGACGACGTTGTCGAGTTCGATGTCGGCGTTCTGCACGATTCGCAGGCTCTGCTTGTTCTCGATCTTCGTGGCCTTGTACCCGGGGCTGCTGGTGGGCACGATGAAGCCCTTTACCTGACCGTCCTCGGCGCTCTTCGCCCAGATCACGGTGATGTCGCTGAAGGTGGCGTTGCCGATCCAGCGCTTGGAGCCGTTGAGCACCCAGTTGTCGCCGTCGCGAGTGGCCACCGTACGCAAGCCCTGCGCCGAGTCGGAGCCCGAGAGCGGCTCGGTCAGACCGAACGCGCCGATCGTGTCGCCCGAAGCGAGCTTCGGCAGCCACTCGGCACGCTGGGCGGCATCCCCGCCCACGCCGATGGCACCCATCGCCAAGCCGTTCTGCACGCCCACGAACGTCGCTACGCTAGCGTCCACTCGGGCGAGCTCGAGCGCCACCCAGCCGCGGAACACCGCCGAGTTCTCGAAGGGCCTGGTCTCTTCCCACGGCATGCCGAACAGGCCGAGCCCCGCCAGCGGCTTCACGATCTCGTGCGGGAACTCTGCGCGCGCCCAATAGTCGTTGACGATCGGCCGCACCTCCGCGTCGAGGTATTCGCGCAATTGCCGGAGCACGTTCTTCTCGCGATCCGACAGCAGGTTCTCGAATCCGAAGAAGTCGCTGGGGATTGGGGTGAAGCTCACTCGGCACGCTCCCTTGCTCTGACTGTCGCCCACCGCCTGTGGGAGGGGGATGGCCGGCAGCGCTGTGCTGCCGAAACCTCCAAGAGACTACGGTCTGGCCGGGCCGTGGCGCGATTCGGTTGGTACTTTGGTCCAAGCGACAGGAAGGAACGCCGACGGATGTTTGTGGGCATCGCCAACGTCCCCCGCGACTACGCGTGGGGGTCCAAGACGGCGATCGCCGAGTTCCTCGGCACGAGTCCCTCCGGCGGGCCCGAAGCCGAACTGTGGCTGGGCACGCACCCCGGTTCCCCGGCGACGCTGACAGACGGGCCCGGCGATTTGCGCGACCTGGTGCCAGAACCGTTGCCGTTCCTGCTCAAAGTGCTCGCGGCCGCGTCCCCGCTCTCGCTGCAAGCGCATCCGACCCACGCCCAGGCGCGCGCCGGGTTCGACCGCGAGAACGCCCTCGGCGTTCCCCTCGGCGCTCCCTCGCGCAACTACAAGGATCCGTTTCACAAGCCCGAGCTGATCCTCGCGGTCAGCGAGCGGTTCGAGGCCCTGTGCGGGTTCCGCCCGGTCGCCCAGACGCGTGCTTCTGTCGAGCGGCTCGGCGCCCATCCGGCGATCGCCCGCCTGCTCGATCGCCTTACCGGCAACGACGCGATCCGCGCGGTGTTCGAGTGGCTCATCTCCCGGGGCGACGGCGTGGGCGAATTGGTCACGGCGGTTACCGAGCGATCGGCGGAGCTGGACGGCCTGGAGTTCGAGACCGTACGGATGCTCGCAGCGGCGTATCCGGGCGATCCAGGCATCGTGATCTCGTTGCTGCTGCACCGGGTGCGGCTAGCGAAAGGCGAGGCGCTATACCTGCCGGCCGGCAACATCCACGCCTACCTCGAGGGCCTCGGCATCGAGCTCATGGCGGCTTCGGACAACGTGCTGCGCGGCGGGCTGACCCCCAAGCATGTCGATGTGCCCGAGTTGCTCGGGGTGCTCGACTTCGCGCCCAGGCCGGTTCCGTACCTGGAACCGGAGGTGCCGGCGCCTGGGGTGCGCGTGTTCCGGCCGGACGTTCCCGATTTCGCCCTCGTCGAGTTGGAGCCGCAGGGTGATCGCGACCTGTCGTACGAAATCGCCGGGCCCGCGGTCGCGCTTTGCGCATCCCGGCGCGTGCGGATCGACGGCGCGCACGGCTCGATCGAGCTGTCTCGGGGGGATGCCGCATACGCGAGCGCCGATGAGCGCGTGCTGCGGCTTGCTGGTGACGGCAAGCTGTTCCTGGCAACTACGAACGCGTAGCGCGAATCGGGAGACCAGGCGGGGCGGCCTTGCGACCGTGCGAACACCTGGCGGGCGCGGGCCCGGATGTCGCCTGGCCGGCTACGGGATCGTCTGCACTTGGGCGTCGTACCGATCCAGGGCGTCGTTCCGGAATGCGTTCTTGACCACCTCGAGCTCGGCCCAGTCGACTTTGACGATCGACTGGTTGCCGGCTGCACCTATGCCGAGAGTGGGCATCGTGAAGAACTTGACGTCCTCAAGCCCCACCTCGCGCAACTCGAAACCGAGTCCGGCGATGTACACGGAATCCAGGCCCTCGTCGACCGCGAGGTACGGCGCGATGGCCCCGACCAGATTGCCGATCCTGACTGGGTTCGTGAGCGTTTCCACGCTCAGCGTCTTGTCGAGCACCGCCTTGATGAACGCCTGCTGGTTGCGCACCCGCTGGTAGTCGCCGTCGCGGAACGCGTGACGCTCGCGCACGAACGCGAGCGCTTCGTCGGCGTTCATGTGCTGGGGCCCGGGCTGGAAGTAGCGGCCGGGCATGTGGAACGAGTTGAATCCGATCGGATTATCGATCTCGACGCCGCCGAGCGCTTCGGTGACTCCCCGGAACCCCTCGAAGTCGACGATTGCGACGTGGTCTATCCGCGACCCGATCAGCCCCTCGACGGTCTGCACGACGAGCGGCACGCCACCCAGCGCAAGTGTGGCGTTGACCTTCGCCTCGCCGTGCCCGGGGATCTCGAGCCAGCAATCGCGCATTATCGACATGACCTGAATGCCGTCGCGCTCGGCCGGGATATGCACGATCATGATCGTGTCGGAACGGCTGCCACCGGCTGTGTCGAGCGAGTCTCCGATCGAACCCCGGGTGTCCGACCCGAGCAGCAGGATGTTCTGCGCCTTGGCGGCCTCGCCTTCCGGCTCTTCCGGCCTGGTCGTCTCTTCTGGGAACACCCGGGTGAGCTTCTTGGTCTGGGTGTCGAAGCTCGCCGAAATGGTGAGGGCATACACGCCTGCCGCGCCGAGCGCCAGTGCGAGTACAGATGCGACCGCGATGAGGGCCACGCGCCACCGTTTGCGTGCCTTGCCGGCTCCGGCCATGCTCCCGCCTCCGCTTTCCGCCCCTGCCGCCGGGTTGGCGAATCGGGCTCGGATCGCGGCAAATCTAGCCGCGCGGGACCTAACCCGAGCCCGCTTCGAGTTGATTCGCAGCAAACGGGAGTGCTCGGAAAATGCCCCGTTCCAGGGCTCGGCCCGTTCCGTGCCGCGCTGCCGGGGTGGCTAGGCTTGCTCGAAGCATGCGAGTACTCATCGTCACCGGCCATTTCGGCGGCCCCAACCGCGATCGGTGGCTGCTCGATGACCTAGCCGACGCGCTCGTGGAGCACGGACATTCGGTGCACGTCATCGTCGGCGATGCGACAAAGGGCCGACCGTCCGGGTCCACTCAGGCGCATCCTCGAATGCGGGTGACGAGCGTCGGCGTGCGCCGGAACCGCACGTCGCGGCTGGGAAAGCTCCTGGGGTATCTGCAGACAGGCTGGGGTCTGCACACTGCGGGCTTCCGCGCCGCCCGCGGTGAGCAATATGACGCTGCCATCTACACATCGATCTCGTGCTTCGCGTGGAACCTTCCGGGGCGCTTGCGTCGTCGCGGTATGGTCAAGCGGCTCGTGCTCGTGCTGTGGGACTTCTTCCCGATCCACCAGCTCGAGATCGGGCGCATCCGGGCGAGGTGGCTGGCCCGGCCGCTCAAGGCGATCGAGCAGCAATCGATGCGCCAGGCCGATGCGGTGGCGCTCATGAGCGAAGCCAACGTGGCGTTCTTCCGCAACTACTTTTCGAAGATCGACGCACCGGTGGTCATCGTGCCACCCTGGTCGTCGTCGGGGGAGGACAGTCTCGACGAGACCCGATGGGAATCTGGCGTGCTCGTGGCCGTGTTCGGCGGGCAGATCGCGGTCGGTCGGGGGCTGGAGACGCTGCTCGAGGCCGGGCGGCTCGTGGACGAGCGCGTGCAAATCGTCATCGCCGGTGGGGGCCCTGATGCGGCTCGCATCACCGAACTCGCGCGGGAGATTCCGTCGGTGCGTATCGCGGGTTCCATGCCCCGGCACGAGTACCGCCGGCTGCTCAGCACCGCGCACGTCGGAATCGCGGTGACCGTGCCGGGAGTGACCCCGCCGAGCTTCCCGTCGAAGATCGTGGAGTACTGCGGACTCGGCGTGCCAGTGCTGGTCGCCGTCGAGCGGAGCTCTGACGCGGGGAAGTTCGTCGAGAGCCGCGGCGCAGGCATCTCGGTTCCCGCCGGGGACCCGGTCGCGCTCGCCGGAGCCCTCACCCGATTCGCCGACGAGAAGGAATCCGGACGGCTCCGGGAACGGGCACTGGCCGCACGTTCGCTGTTCGAAGCGGAGCTCTCGGCAGCTCGCGCGGCATCCGCTCTCGTCGATGCGGCGGTGGCGGTCGCATGAAGGGCTGGCTCGCGCAACGCATCCGCTCGCTTCGCTCGGTCGGCCCGGTGACCCCGCGTGAGGACCGGGAGCCGCGAATCGTGATGCTGCTGCCGATCCTGATAGTCGTCGGCTGGTGGCTGCTCAGCCTCGTCGTCTATCTCATCGGCTGGCCGATTCCGTACACCCGGGTCAACTGGCCACTCGTCGCACTTCTCGTCGCCTCGAGCGCCGTCGCCGCATTCATGGGCTTCGTCGTCGTGGCGCAGCGCCTCGACGCAGGAGTGAGGCCCATCGCCGATTCGCGCCTGCCACGCGTCGTGCTCGTAGGGGTGGTGGCGACGGTTGCGCTGCTGCTGCCCTGGGCGGCGGTGTACTCCGGATACCAGCTCTGGGAACTCGCCCAGGCCGTGTTCGATCAGGGCGAGGCGTTCCGGCTCTCGAGCGAGCGGATCGCCGAGGGCCGCTACGACCGGCTCGCGTTCATCGCCCTCCAGACGATCGCGGCCCCGTTCACACTCACGGTCGTGCCGTTCGCCGCACTCGCGTGGTTCGAGCGACGGCAGCATGGCTGGGTGCTGCTGGTCGGCGTCGCGGCACAACTCGTGATGAGTCTGCTCGTCGGTCGCGACATCTACGTCGTGACCACTCTCGTGCTGATCGGTGCCGCATGGTTCGTTGCGCGCGTTCGAGCCCGCCGCGCGCCGTCGCGGAATGCTTTCATCGGCATCGCCGCGATCGGCGCCCTGTTCGTGGTCGCCTTCGGCGCGAGAAAGCACTCGCGTGGACCCAGTGCCCCGCTCTGCCCACCCGGCGCCGACGTGTGCGCCGTCGAACACGCGCCCACCCTCTTGGACTCGATCGTCGTGAGCCTCGCGTCGTACACGAGCCAGTCGATGGAGGGCCTCGGCCGAGCCTTCGAGGGCGACTGGGTGTTCGGCGGCGGCTACCGCCACGCGCCTGCACTGGCCGGAGCGGTGGAGACCATTTTCGGCGGCCACCCGACGAGGGTCATCACCGATCAGCTCGTCGAGCACGAGTGGTCCGACAGCGCTTACTGGAGCACGGGATTCGCGTGGATCGCCAACGACGTACCGTGGGTGCTCGTGCCCGTCATCGTCGGTCTGCTCGCGGCGTTCCTGGCCTGGACCTGGCGGCGGGTCGTCCGCGACGCCGACTGGCTGTCGATCACGGTGTTCGCATACGGCTGGCTCGTGATGTTCTTCCTCGCTCAGAACAACCAGATCACCACAAGCGGACCGACCTATATCGGTTATCTCGTCTTGAGCGCCCTCTTCATCATCCGCGATGTGCGCTCACGCCGCCGTCACACGAACGAGCGGATGCCGCGCACGCGCGACAGCAGGGTCGCGCCGGTCGACGAGTAGGCGGCGGTGAGCACCGCCGCGAGCCCAGCGACCGCTGCGAGCCGTGCGAATCATCGCCGGTGGTGGCCGCCGCCGACCGCGAATGCGAGCGGAAGTAGACTCTGACGATGGGGAACTGGGTGCGCCTTGGCCATTGGTGGCGCACTGCCGTAGTGATTTCCTTCGCTGCAGCGATTCTGCGATCCGGAGTGTTCAGTGAGGCAGGAACGAACCCGCTCTGGTACCTGGCTCAGTTCGGGCCGCTCGTCGGCAGCGGAATAGCCCTGCTCTGCCAGCGGTCTCAACCGATGCGGCGAGTCGATTGGGCAGTGCTGATCACTCTCGCAGCGATCCCCGTCGCTGCCCTGCTGAGCGTTGTCGCGAGCGCGCAACCTTGGACTTCGGGGTCCCAAACCGGCCTCCTCTTCGTGATGCTCGGGTTTCTTGCCCTCACTTACTCGAGGCGATGGCGAACGCGCACCGTTCTGCGGGGCGACCTCGTGCTGGTCTTTGTTCTCCTGAACTGCACGCACCTCGTCGGACTAGCCGGAGCACTCGTAGGGGCGCCGTCCGCCATCGACGACTTCGGCCGCTTTCAAGGCCTGTTCTCGAATGCGAATTATGCGGGAATGCTCGCGTGCGTGGCGATTCCCCTCGCCGTCTACGTCTACCGCTTCGGCAACAAGCCTCTGGCCCTCGGCGGTGGGCTGATAGCCTCAATCACACTTGTGCTATCCGGCTCGCGCGGCGCGCTCGTAGCCGCTTCGGCGGGTCTGCTGCTGTTGCTGTTTTTGATCCCCAGCCGCAAGCGTCTCGTCTTCACTGTCACTGCCGCGGTTGCAGCGATCGCTGCCGTCGGTGCCGTCCTGGTCGGGCCCCTCATAATGTCGAGTCTCGGTCGGTCCTTCGCTCGCGAGGAACAAAACTCCGACGTCACATCCGGCCGCCTGGAGGTCTATGGCGTAATACTGAACGAGTGGGCGAATTCGCCTGTTGTCGGCTACGGCTACCGAACGACCGAGGCCTTCACAGGTGGATTCGCCGCGCATAACACCTACCTGTCGGCGCTCGCGGAGACGGGCATCGTGGGGGCGCTTGCACTGCTCTCGTTCATCGTCGCTGTGCTGCTGGCTGGCCGCTCCAGTCTGATCCTTGGACCGGTCGTCGCGATCGCCGTCATGGAACTCACAGAGAGCTCGGTCTTCGGCTGGGGAGGCCCCACCGCGTTGTGCGCTTGGTTGATCGTGCTGGCCTACGCCCGAATGCCTGGCCTGCCGCCAGTGATTCACACGAACGAGCGGATGCCGCGCACTCGCGACAGCAGGATCGCGCCCGTCGACGAGTAGGCGGCGGTGAGCACCGCCGCGAGCCCGGCGACCGCTGCGAGCCCCACCGCGAACGCGAGCGCGACACCCACAGTCGCCCACGCCGCCGCGACGGCGGCGTTGAGCACGAGCGCGGAGTGCTCGAGATCGCCCAGCAGCATCAACTGGTTGACCTGCCCCGCGGCGACGCTCACGAGGGCCGCACCGCTAAGCAAAGCCAGCGCAAGCGCCGCGTCGGCCAGATCCGGGCCGTAGACCAGCCGGAGCACGGCGCCGGGGAAGACCACGAGGGCGAGGGCCGGCACGGCGACGATCAGCAGGGCCAGCCTGCTGGCGCCGCGGGCGGCCCGCGAAAGAGCTCGCGTGTCATTGGCGCGGTAAAGCGCTGCGAACCTCGGAGCCAGGTACGACACCTGGATGTTCGGCACGAGGGTGATGAAGCCGGCCAGGCGTGCCGCTGCCGTGACGAGGGCCACTTCGGCGTACCGGCCGGCGAACGACAGCACGAAAACCGGGGCCCACGTCACGATGTAGAAGAGCAACGCCGTGCCCATCATCGACGTGAGTGACCGGCCGTGATCCATGAGCAGCGCGGGCAGAGTGCTGCGGAGCCTGCGGGCGCGCGCAGCGCGCACTGCGAGCGGACACGACCAGGCCGCGGTCGCGAACGAGGCGATCGCGAGGGCAGCCACAGCGCTGTCGATGT